>JBIKOF010000074.1:0-7351 GCA_044358205.1 Gammaproteobacteria bacterium
AAAGGAAGGGTGGCGATCCCACGTCGTCCTATGTGGCGGGCCTCTACCACGCCGGCATGGATCGTATCCGCAAGAAAATCGGCGAGGAGGCGACCGAGGTCGTTATCGCCGCCGGGGCCAGCGATGACTCGGCGCTGGTCCACGAAATCGCTGACCTCTGGTTCCATTGTCTGGTGGCGCTGGCGCACCGGGGGATGGGGCCCGGTGAAGTCTTTTCGGAACTGGCCCGGCGTTTCGGGCGCTCCGGCATTGAGGAAAAAGCTTCCCGTCAGGGACAATAGCCCATTACCAACGACGTCCGCGCGAGGCGGTCGCAGGAGAACTACCCATGGGAATCGGTATCAAGGAACTCATCATCATCCTGGTGATTGTGATGCTTCTGTTCGGCACCAAAAAAATCAAAGGCATCGGCTCGGACGTCGGCGGCTGGATCCGTGACTTCCGTAAGGCCATGAAGGATGGCCATGAGGAAGCCCCGGTGGTCGACCTGAATGCCAGCAAGCACGTCATCGACGCCGAACCGGTGCCCACTGCTAACGAACAGAAGAACGGCTAATCCGTGTTCGACGTTGGCTTCAGCGAGATGATGCTCATCGGGCTCATCGCGCTCCTCGTGCTGGGGCCTGAGCGATTGCCGCCACTGGTGCGTGGGGTCGGGCGCTGGATGGGGCGCGCCCAGCGCATGGTGCGCGACTTCCGCACCCAGCTCGAGAACGAAACCAGTGTCCGCGACTTGCGCACTCTTCAGGGCGAACTCAATAAACCCATCGAGCAGCGTACCGGGTTGACCGAGACCCCGCCTCCGGTCGACAAAGTCTGAGGCACGCTCCGATGGCCGACGAACAGGGCAAGGCTGAGGGCCCCGCGGGGGCCGATTCCACCGAGCAGAGTTTTCTTTCCCACCTGCTCGAACTGCGCGACCGCCTGCTGCGGGCGGCCCTGTCCATCATCCTGGTTCTGCTGGCGCTCATGCCCTTTGCAAATCAGGTTTATGAGTACCTTTCACGCCCGCTCCTCGACCAGATCAAGTCCACCGGCGGGCAAATGCTGGCAACCAGCGTGGTCTCGCCCTTCATGGCGCCATTCAAGCTGGTGTGTTTTGTCTCCGTGATGATCAGCGCGCCGTATCTGTTCTACCAGCTCTGGGCCTTCATTGCGCCCGGGCTCTACCGGCACGAAAAGCGGCTTGCCCTGCCCCTCCTCGTGTCCAGCACCCTGCTTTTCTACTGCGGCATTGCGTTCGCCCGTTTCGTGCTCTTCCCGCTGGTTTTCAGCTTTCTAGCCGCGATTCAGCTCGAAGGGGTTTCTTACGCGCCGGACATCAACGAATTCCTCGATTTCGCCATGTTGATGTTCTTCGCTTTTGGTCTTGCCTTCGAGGTGCCGGTTGCGACCTTCCTGCTGGTGCGCACGGGGATTACCACCCGCCAATCGCTGGCTGAGAAGCGTCCCTATATCGTGGTGGGGGCTTTCGTGGTGGCGGCGATTCTGACCCCACCAGACCCCATCTCGCAGACGCTCATGGCGGTACCCATGTGGTTGCTGTACGAGTCCGGCATGCTTTTCTGTCGCCTGTTCATCCGCGAAGAAACTGCCGGGTCGGAGACCGAAGAGAAGGCGCTCACCCGTCGGTGAGGTGAATTCTTTCCGGCGTTTCTCGGCCGCTACTCAGCGGCGCCACAACCACCACAGCACAGACAGGACGAAACTCACCAGCACGCAGCTGGTGAGCGGGAAATAGAAGCGGGTACTGCCGCGGCCGATGACGATGTCGCCGGGCAGACGCCCAAGGCCCAACTTCTGCAGCCAGGGCCACAGGAGTCCGGCGAGAATGATAGACACACCTATCCAGAGGAGCATGCGCGACACGGCGGTAGCTCCTAGCGAATCTCGCGCACGCCGTCCGCACCGGCGACCAGCAAGAGATCTGCGGGACGCTGGGCGAACAGCCCGTTAGTCACCACCCCGGCGATGTTGTTGAGGGTTTGCTCCAGGCGAACGGCATCTGTCACGTCGAGATTGTAGACATCGAGGATGAGGTTCCCGTTGTCGGTCACGAAGCCCTGACGGTATTCCGGGTGCCCCCCCAATGCCACCAGCGCGCGACCCACGTGGCTGCGAGCCATGGGAATTACTTCCACTGGTAAGGGGAAACGCCCCAGGCGCTCGACCAGCTTGCTTTCATCGACGATGCAGATGAACCGCCGGCTTGCGGCAGCCACGATTTTCTCGCGGGTGAGGGCGCCGCCTCCACCCTTGATGAGCTGGCGGTGCAGGTTGGCCTCGTCTGCGCCATCGACATAGACCTCCAACGGTCCCGCGGCGTTGAGGTCGAGCACGGGGATGCCGTGGGCACGCAGCCGCGCGGCCGAAGCCTCCGAGCTTGCGACAGCCCCCTCCAGCCGGTGCTTGCGCCCGGCCAGAGCGTCGATGAAGAAATTCGCCGTGCTGCCTGTCCCAACCCCAATAACGCGTTCTTCCTCCACCAGTCGGGCTGCGGCCGAAGCCACCTGGCGTTTGCGTTCGTCCTGACTCATGTCTGACCCTTTACTTGTGGCCCGCGCGGCGGCAGGAGGGGTGAGATGGTATCTTATGGCCATGCTCGATATGTACCTCAAGATGATCCTCAGGGCGCCGGTCTACGATGTCGCGCGCGAGACCCCGCTCGACCCCATGCCCCTGATGTCGGCTCGAACCGGCAACGCGGTATGGCTGAAGCGGGAAGACCTGCAGCCTGTGTTCTCTTACAAGCTGCGCGGCGCCTACACCATGATGTCGGCGCTGAGTGCCTCTGAGCGGGAGCGGGGGGTCTGCACGGCATCTGCGGGCAATCACGCGCAGGGCGTTGCCCTGTCGGCAAGCCGACTGGGTATACGTGCAGTCATTGTGATGCCCGAGACCACGCCCGAGATCAAGGTAAACGCTGTCCGACGGCTGGGCGCGGAAATCGTTCTCCATGGCAACACCTATGACGAAGCCAGCACGCATGCTCGTGCGCTGGTGGACGCGCATGGAATGACCTATGTCCCGCCCTACGACCACCCGCTCATCATCGCCGGGCAGGGTACGGTGGGCATGGAAATACTCCGCCAGCATCCGCGCCCGCCGCATGCCATTTTTGTTCCGGTGGGCGGAGGCGGGCTCATCGCCGGTATTGCGGCCTACGTCAAAGCGCTGGAGCCGAGCATCCGCATCATAGGGGTGGAAGCCGACGAAGCGGCCTGCCTCTATCGGGCGCTCGAAGCCGGAGAGCGAGTGGTGTTGGACCGCATCGGCATCTTCGCTGATGGCGCCGCGGTAAAGCAGGTGGGTGAGGAAAATTTCCGGATCGCACGGCATCACGTCGATGAGGTGCTGATAGTCAATATCGACGAAATCTGCGCTGCGGTGAAAGACATTTTTGAAGACACTCGGTCAATTGCCGAACCGGCCGGTGCGCTCGCGCTTGCAGGTCTGAAGCAGTACGTCGCGCGTGAGGGGCTGCGCGATCAGGAACTCGTCGCCATCCTCAGCGGCGCCAATGTTAATTTCGATCGGCTACGCCACATCGCAGAACTTGCTGAGCTTGGCGAGCGCCGCGAGGTGCTCATCGGTGCTGTCATTCCCGAAAGACCAGGCAGCTTTCGGCATTTCTGCCAAGCGCTTGGCAATCGTGCGATCACCGAGTTCAACTATCGCTACGCAGATGGCGATCGCGCAACGGTGTTCGCCGGTGTCCAGCTACGCTCCGGTGAATCCGATCGCGAGGCACTGCTCGAGGGGCTGGCAGCCGAGGGCTTTGAAGCGCGCGACATCTCGGACAATGAGCTCGCCAAGATGCATGTCCGTTATATGGTGGGCGGGCATGCTGGCACGCTCGACGATGAACGCATCCTGCGAGTGGAATTTCCCGAACGGCCCGGTGCATTGCTGCACTTTCTCAACCAGCTTGGCGACCGCTGGAACATCAGCCTTTTCCATTATCGTAACCACGGCGCCGCCTATGGCCGGGTGCTTGTGGGTATTCAGGTTCCAGCGGCGCGGCATGCGGAATTCGACGCCCTGCTTGCCGGGTTGCAGATGGATTGGGTGGAAGAGCGGGATAATCCCGCCTACGAGCTTTTTCTGCGGTGAATGGACTGGCTTTCGAGGCGCGCAACGCGCTAACCACCGTCATGCGCGCGCTTGAGTTGACGGGACTCAACCAGGGAGCGACAGGTAACGCCAGCGTGCGTCACGAGGCAGGAATGCTCATCACGCCTACTGGGGTCGCGCCCGGCGCGTTGATGGACGATGCACATGTGGTGATGGGTCTCGATGGCACCTGTGCGGCGGGTCAGGCCACGCCTTCCAGCGAGTGGCATTTTCATGCGGCCATTTACACAGCCCGACCCGAGGTCGGCGCGGTAGTCCATGTGCACTCACCGCACGCCACTGCGTTGGCGTGCCTGCGCCGCGAAATACCTCCATTCCACTACATGATCTCGGTAGCCGGTGGCGATTCCATCCGCTGTGCCGAATACGCAACCTTTGGTACGGCTGAGCTCTCCGGCAAGGTCGTGACTGCGCTCGTGGGGAGGAAAGCCTGTTTGCTGGCTAATCATGGGCTGGTCGCGGTGGGCTCTGATCTCGCTGCCGCGCACCGCCTCACGCTTGCGGTGGAGGATCTCGCCCATCAATATTGTCTCGCATTACAGTGCGGCACCCCCGTGCTGCTTACCTCCGAAGAGATGACGCAGGTACTCGCACGCTTCAGGACCTATGGACAGCAAAACCCCGCCGACTGACAAGCCTCAGGGCCCGCTCGCCGAATTTACCAGCCGGCCCATTTTCCACCTCTCCATCCCAGCGCCGGAGCCGGCGCGCGTGCGCGATTTTTATCAGGATTTACTGGGTTCGCGCCTGGTCCGGGAAACCTCCGAAGTGTTGGAGTTCTCATTCTTCGGGGGAATGCTGTGCGTATATCGAGTGGAGCGTATGCCGGAGACCCTGCAGGGCGAACGAAATGGTCGGGCGATGCCGATGCCAAACTTCGGTCTTCTGATGAGTTGGGAAGACTGGCACCGTGCGGTCGATCACTTGAACTACGTCGGCATCGCGTACACCGTGCCTCCGGGTCGCGGTGCGACGCCGGAAGGACGCGAGGAAATGTGGTTCGTGATTACCGACCCGGCCGGCAACCACCTCGGATTTGGCACTGCCCGCAGCGCGGGCTGAGAACTCACTCAGCCGGCGGCGAACAGGGCTTCCAGTTGCGCGCCAGGATCTGGACTGCGCATGAACGCCTCACCGACGAGAAAGCAGTTCACATCGCGGCCACGCAGAATCTTGACCTCATTCCGGGACGAAATGCCGCTCTCCGTGACCACCGTCCGGTCCGCTGGAACGTCGTTCAGCAGACCCAGAGTGGTGTCGATGGTGGTCACGAAGCGCCTGAGATCGCGATTGTTGATCCCGATGAGCGGAAGCCGCAGGCGCAGGGCGCGCTCCAGCTCTTCACGATTATGCACCTCCACCAAGACATCCATATCAAGATCGGCAGCCCGGTCGGCCAGCGTCTGCAAGGTCGCATCATCCAGTCCTGCCACAATCAGTAGAATGCAGTCGGCGCCCAGCGCCCTCGATTCCCAGATCTGGTATTCGTCGCACATGAAATCCTTGCGCAGCACAGGCAGCTTGCAGGCAGCGCGTGCTGTAACGAGATCTTCATCGCAGCCCTGAAAGTACCGGCTGTCCGTGAGCACTGACAGGCAGGCCGCCCCCCCGCGGGCATACGATGCTGCAATCTCATCGACATGGTAGGGATCACGCATCACCCCCTTGCTAGGTGACGCTTTCTTGCATTCTGCGATCACCCCCGGGAGCCCCTGTGCGAGTTTCATCTGGAGCGCCCCCAGGAAGTTTCGGGGCGGCGTTTGCGCCCGCGCGGCGGCTTGGACCTCTGCCAAAGGGCGCTGCGCCTTGCGCGCTGCGACCTCAGTGCGCTTGTGGGCAAATATTTCGGCGAGGATATCCTGACCGGGGAGCAGAGCAGAAGATTCGGTAGACATGCGTGGTACTCAACCGGAAGTCGAGGCGCCAAACTGGCGCGTGAAAGATACGTAGCGTTCAAAGCACTCGCGTGCGGCGCCGCTGTCGAGCAACTGCTGCGCGCGCGCATAACCTGCCCGGATATCGGGCACGAGGTCGCAGACATAAAGTGCGGCGCCCGCGTTCAGCGCGACGATTTCTCGCGCCGGACCTGGCTGCCCTGCAAAGATCTCGCGAATTCTGGCGAGACTTTCGGCTGCGTTCCCGACCTTGAGTGCGCTGGCCGGGGTGCGGGCTATTCCAAACTCGACGGGGTCGATTTCGTATTCGGTGATCCGCTCACCACGTAATTCGGCGACGAGCGTTGGGGCACCGATACTGATTTCATCCAGACCATCGCGCGCATGAACGACCAGGGCGCGCTGGGAGCCGAGCCGCCGCAGTACTTCGGCAATGCGTGGAACCCACTCGGCGCTGAAGATGCCGAGCACCATGCGATCTGCACCTGCTGGATTGGTGAGTGGCCCCAGGACATTGAAGAGCGTTCGAATGCCGAGCTCCCGGCGTGGGCCGGCTGCGTGTCGAGTCGCGCCGTGATGGGCCTGCGCAAACATGAATCCGAAACCGACTTCGCGGATGCAGCGCGCGATTTGCGCTGGATCCAACGCGAGGTTTACGCCTGCAGCTTCAAGGAGATCGGCCGATCCGCTGGAGCTGGATACCGAACGATTGCCATGTTTCGCCACATGCCCGCCTGCCGCGGCAACTACAAATGCGGAGGCAGTGGAGATGTTGAAAGTGCCTGCCGAATCACCACCCGTCCCGCAGGTGTCTACCAGTGGCGCAAGCCCCACGTCGACCTTCAGCGCGAGTGCGCGCATGACGGATGCGGCAGCGGTAATTTCATCCACCGTCTCGCCCTTCATGCGCAGCCCCACCAGCAGTCCGCCGATCTGCGCGGGTGACGCTTCCCCAGACATTATCTGGTGCATGACGGCACTCATTTCGCTGAAGGCCAGATTCTCGGAGGCCGCGACCTTGGCGATCGCTTCGCGGATGTTCATCACGCTGCCGCGCGCTGCAGGTTGTGGTCGAAGAAATTTCGCAGCAGTTGATGCCCGTGCTCGGTCAGGATGGCTTCGGGATGGAACTGCACACCAAACAGCGGCAGCTCTCGATGCTGCACGCCCATGATCTCGTCCCGCTCTCCAGAAGTCAGTGTCGTCCATGCCGTGACTTCGAGACTCGGGGGACAGGTCCCGTTTTCAATGATCAGCGAGTGGTAGCGAGTGGCGGTAAAGGGGTTCGGGAGATTGCTGAACACGCCTTTGCCCGTATGGTG
>JBIKOF010000075.1:0-7256 GCA_044358205.1 Gammaproteobacteria bacterium
TGCTGGTGAAAAGCCTGCTGGCGAATGCGGGAGGGTATCTCCCACCTGCCATTTTGGAATCAGGGCGCGAGCGTTGCGCGTTTAGACGCTTCCATGCAGGGCACGATACCCATGGGATCCACCCCGTTTTCAGAATCTCGTGCGACTGCCTTCAGAACGTCCTGCGACTACTGTGGATGATTGTGTTCAATCTCCGAGTCCCCGGCTTGGCCCGGGGGTCGATTCCGGGAGCAACACTCGCCGCGCTACTGACAGCCCAGACGGTTGGGCCGTCTCAGGGCGATGCCCGCTTCGTCGATCGCTTGATTGACACGCGCCATGGCCTCGGGATTGTCCGTAATCGACCGATCCCGAGCGACCCCGAGTTGATCCGCCCACCCAATCCAGTGGAGTAGCGGCCCTTGCCAGCAGGTTCGCCAGGGAATGACCCCGGAAGAAACGTCTTGCGCCAAGGCACTATAGACCGGGACCGTACCGTCGTAGGGCCAAAGGGTAGGGTCCCCACCAGCGGCCTGAAGGTAGGACCCGCCCATCAGTGTCACCGGAATGTTTCGTAAGGCATCGCCTTGTGCGACGTTCCATCCATCGGGTCCCGAGGTGTACTTGACCGTGTTGAGGGCACTGAGCCCTTTGTCCAGTGCCTGCACAAGCGCAGCCCACCCTGTCACGGACTGCTCGCAGAAGGCATTACCCGCACATGCTGCGAGGTCGATCTCGCCGGCATAAAAGCGCGGGGCGGTGGCGCCCATGTGCGGGGTGGAGAGGGTGATAAGGGATCGCACCCTGATGGGTGATTTCGTGTCCTTCAGCACCTTGATTGCCGCGCGACTCCACATCCCGCCATTGGAGTGGCCGACAAGGTCAACCTCGGTGATTCCGTATCGGGTGCGAAGATAATTCAGGAAGCGGACCAATCGCTCCCCCCCGGCATTCCAGTCGCCGGTCGACATGATCGTCATTGACTCAGGCAACTGCGCCGGACAATCGGTGAAGGGCCCCACGCTGTCTATCGGGGGTTCCTGGACGGTGCCCCAGGTTGTCATTGCTGGTGCCGTGAACACCTGCTTACCCTTCCCAAGCAGATACTTCCGAAGGGCGGTGTAGGTGTTGCCTGCCTCGAGGAAACCATCGCCGTTCTTGCAGGCCTCGGTCGGCGTCGTAAAGGGCGTGCTGATCGCGCCCCCAGAAACGAGGACAACAGCTCGGCTGCGCTTCTTGGGCTCATAGGAGGCCGAAGGCGAGGCCAGCGTTGGGTATGCCCCGACGCTCAAAGCCAAGCCGAGCAAGGGGATGAGCACGCGCTTCATAAATTGGGTCTCCTCAAGTCTCGTTTTTTAGTTGCGCCGATGTTGCCGAATTTCTCGCTTGGGCCTCAGCCTTCCAACAACTCACCGCCACCCACAGGCCGGAAAGTCTTCTAGGTCAGCCCGGCGGCTTGGGGGGGCAGCCAATGCGGTTTGGACCCTTGAGCGCCGTTCCGGCCCTGTCGATCGCCGCGGTAAGTACAGCCCCCACCGCGGGGTTCCAGGTGATCGCGGTGTCATCTGCGGCGCCGATTCCTCTGGACACGTAGATGCTGTGCGTCAGCGGGAATTCGTGGCACGTTCGATGAGGTATCACTGCGTCGGGGGCCTCCGTGGCGAGAGACGAGCGGAGCTGAATCGCACCGTCGTTGGGCCACTTGGACACTATGCCGCCCGGCTTCGTGAAGTACGAGCCACCTACGAGTGTTACAGGGATGCCGTCGAGCGCACCGATCTGCGCCTGATTCCACGTAGGCAAGTTTTTCGGGTTGGTGTTGCTCCAGAGCATGTCTATGCCCGGGAGCCGTAGAAGTGCTTCCAGGAACACCTCGCAGATCTGCAGGCCATCACAGCCTGACAGCGGGTTAGCCGGGTCGATGGGATCGGCGAGCATCACACCGTCCCATGGCGAGCTGAGCGTCGAGTACGAACGCACGCGCACGGGCAAGCGATTGAGGCGTACTTCCCGGATGGCTGCCCGGCCGATGACACCGCCGAGCGAGTGGGCGATGACGTCCACGCTGGTGACGCCGTAGCGGTCGTGCAGGTGTTTGACGAAACGCGCGACGCTCGACGCGCTGCGATCGACCGTACCGATCGCGTTGATCGTCATTTCGGCGGGCAGCTGTTTCGGGCAGCCAGCAAACGGCCCGGCGTATGGGTCGGCGGTCTCTACGACCTTCGCACCCCCGACGGACGCGGGTGCCGTAAAAACCCGGTAACCGCGGGCGACGAGGTAGTCGCGCAGGTAAGCCCATGTGTTGCCAGCCGAGAAGCCCGACGCGCATGCACTCCACGGCGTCGTGAAGGGCGTGGTTGCAGCAACACCGGAGACCAGCACGACGGCACGTGAATCAGACTTTGCTGAAACGCCGGGGGCCATTACGACCAGTGCTGAGGCGAACAGGGTCGCAAGAACGTGCTTCGGAATCATTTGGGGCTGCTCTCAGATAGGGCGTGTGCGGGCAGACTAATCGCTAAGCGGTCGGGTCCACTACCCCTAACCCAAAAACTGTGACCTACGGCACATTTCAAGGCTAAGGAAAAAGCAGGCCAGGTCGCTAATGCGGCCCCGCTGGCCGGGTTCGTGTTGAGGATGGCCTCGCCGGCGCGGGTTCCCCTACCCCGCCTTTTCGGACCGCCAACGGTTTGCAGTCCGGGAGGCGCTCAAGCGCTCGCAGGCAGACCTTTATGCAAATGGATCACGCCGGTTTCTTCAGCCCGATGCGCTCGTAATATTTCAGAGGAATGGCTTTCGGATCCTTGTAGACCACCAGACTGCAGTGCTCCTTGCCAATCTCGGCCGCCGGCTCCACCACCACGAAGGGGTGTCCGTTCTCCTCGATATCGATGCGCTCCATGGCGTACTCGTGGCCGCAGTACACCGGATAGTCCTTGCAACCATAGGTGAGGCGCTGCGGCTTCTCCACCTTCAGGAAGGCATTCTCGCCCTCGTATTTGCCTTCCTGCACCAGGCGGCCACCACTGCCGCAAGGGCACATCTTGATGGTGACCTTTTCCGCATCCTCCTCGATTTCGAGCGGCTGCAAATGGCCGTGCAGGCCAGAGGCAAACATCTTGATCTTGGCTGGCAGCATCGCGGGATCCTGCGGCATGCCATCGAGGATGGGTTTCCACCAGGCGCGCACCCCTTCGACCATCACTTCGTCCAAAGCCTCGTCGCCGTAACGGCGCCCGACCTCGCTCAAGGTGGCCGTGACCCAGTTGCGGTAGAGGTCGTGCATGCTCAGGAATTCGTTATACATGCGTCGCGCAAGCTTCCGCGCGCGCTCGCTGTCCCCGGCATCGATAGCGTCGACGAGCCTGTCGACGGTGCGGCGTTCCATTTCCCGGAGTTCGGCGTCGCTGAAAAAACGGTCGGTCATGGCGGTGCTCCCTTCGGCATCGGGTGAAATCTGAGCGTGCTCGCAGCACGGGTCTGTCTGCTAGCGGTGTACCCTGCCCCTCGTTTGCCCGCAAGCCCCTTCTTCCCGCGTCAAGAAGCGCGGAGCACCCTTTCTTGCAACATACTGCCTTGCACTTTTCTCAACCTGGGTCAGACACCCCAATGCCAGTCAAAGTCATCCATCAAATCTGGGTCGGCCCCAACCCTCTTCCGGAAAAATCAGTGCGGTTCATTCGCGATATCAAGGCGCTCCACCCGGACTACGAATACAGGTTATGGACTGATAGCGACCTGGTTCCGGAAAATTTCTTGAACCTTGAATACATTCTCGCAACGCCTATCTATGCACAGAAAGCCGACATCATGAGGTACGAAATCCTGTATCGACATGGTGGGGTGTACCTGGACATCGACTTTGAGGTCTTCAAGCCGCTTGACCCTTTGCTCACCCATGAGCTTGTCGTTTGCAATGAAGACACGAAAATCAATGAATACATGACGAACGCGTTCATTTATTCAGAACCAGAAAATCCAAATCTCGGCCGCTGCGTCCAGAACATCAAGACCTGTCGCTTGGGGAGTAAGGACGTCTCCCATACCACAGGCCCGTATTTTTTCCGGAAATGCATTACGTTAGACAATGCGCGCGTGCTGTCGACTCCCACGATGTATCCGACGCATTACACGCAGAAGGGCTACAGGCCAACATCGTTCTCTCCGGAGACTTATGCGATGCATCACTGGGACAAGAACTGGTAGGTACGCCTAATTTCCTCGAGGAGAAATCGGCGACATGTATACACGGTATCCGGCCGAGCACCTCGCGCAGAGAAGAAAGCAACAACTCCGCCAACTCGGCGTCAACCTTGGGGACCTGGATATCAACAACTGATGCGGGGTCCGGTGCTTGCCAGAGCGTTTGGCCAATTCGCGCCAGTCCTCTGTGCTTTCGCGCGGCCGGTGCGGCGTGCCGGAATCGTTGAGTACCGGCTGGCTTGGGCAGGGATCCGTGCGATGATTGCCCCCGGGTTCGCGCCGCGAATCCACTCAGGAATTCCGCCTCGCAGGAGCCCCCATGAATCTCGCCGCAGTGGCCACCGGCCGTAATCCCCCCGAAGAAGTTAACGTCATCGTGGAAGTTCCGGTCGGGGGCGAACCCATCAAGTACGAGATGGACAAGGCCTCTGGCGCGATGGTGGTGGATCGTTTCCTCTACACCGCCATGCGCTACCCTGGCAATTACGGGTTCATCCCGCACACCCTGTCGGACGATGGCGACCCCATCGATGTCCTCATCGCCAACCAACGGGGCATTGCGCCCGGGGCCATCATCGCCGTGCGTCCGGTGGGCGTGCTGAAAATGGAGGATGAGGCAGGCGGCGATGAGAAGATTATTGCAGTCCCCGTTCCACGGCTTACCCGGCGCTATGAGCACGTCGAGAATTACACCGACCTGCCGGATATCACCCTGCGCCAGATCCAGCACTTCTTTGAACACTACAAGGATCTCGAGGACGGCAAGTGGGTGCGGGTGGTGGGCTGGGGTGACGCGGCCGAGGCGAAAACGATGATTCTGCAGGCTATCGAACGCGCGCGTGCCGAGGGCGGCTAGCGCCGCAGACGATGGTTTGCGGGCTGCCCGTTGGGACCCCACAATGCAGTTGCGACAACCGGCCCAGTTCCGCGGCCGGCGGAGGCAACGCATGTCGACTGAAGACCTTGATTCCGGGAACTTCTCAGAGATTTCCGCCTGCTGCCGCACGCGGCGCACCCTGATGCTGGGGCTGATTGCAGGCGCGGTGCCGGGCGCTCAGGCGGCGGCGCGCGATCCGCGCCGCGCGCTCCCGCAGAAAGGAGACTTACTGGTTACGGTGAGCGAAAACGGAACAGCAACGCCACTGAAGGTGAGCGCACTTGTCGAGAATGCCGCCCCGGTCCTGGTGTGGCCCGCCGAAGGTGAAACCGTGCGCGATCGCTCGCGCCTGAATCGACTTTTGGTTTTAAAGCTGGATCCGACAACCCTGGATGCGACCGCGAAGCGCCTGGCTCAGGACGGGGTAGTGGTGTACTCGGGCGTGTGTTCGCACGCCACCTGCCCGGTGTCCGAATGGAATGCAGAGACCCTGCGACTGGTCTGTCCCTGCCATGGATCTCAGTATGACGCGGCGGCACACGCTCGCGTGGTCGCGGGCCCTGCCCCTCGGTCCCTGCCGATGCTCGCGGTTGAGGTGGTCGATGATACCCTCCGGGTATTGCGACCGTTCGCGGGCAAACCCGGCGCCCGCGCGGGGTAAGCAGGCGCGTCATCCAGGTTTCCGACCGGAGGTCTTTCATGCGTTCGTCCGTATTGCTGCGCAGCCTCTTCGGCACGCTTTTTCTGCTCGCGAGCCTCTCTGTTCTCGCGGCAAAAGAGACACCGTATCCACCAGTAACCGATGCGCGGCTTGGCGCTCCCGAGCCGGGCAACTGGCTCATGTATCGCGGCAACTATCAGGGTTGGGGTTACAGCCCGTTGGCGCAGATCAACGGCAGCAATGTCGCTGCGCTCAAACCGGTCTGGACTTATTCGACCGGTCTGACAGAAGCCCACCAGTCGCCGCCGCTGGTCAATGACGGTCGAATGTTCATCACCACCCCGCAGAATCATGTGCTCGCCCTCGATGCGCGCACCGGTGAACTGCTGTGGCGCTATGCGCGCGAGTTGCCGGACGATCTTTTCCAGCTTCATCCCACCAATCGCGGGGTCGCCCTGCACGGTGACAAGGTCTACCTTGCCACTGTTGATGCTTTCCTCGTGGCGTTGTCCGCAGAAACCGGCGAAGTGATCTGGGAAGCCCAGGTTGAGGACTATCTCAACGGCTATTACATGACGCTCGCCCCGCTCGCCGCAGAAGGGCGCATCGTCGTCGGTGTCTCGGGCGGCGAGTTCGGGATTCGGGGTTTCATTCAGGCCTTCGACGCCCAGACGGGCAAGCCGGCCTGGAAGACCTACACCATTCCCGGCCCCGGCGAGCCAGGGCACGACAGCTGGCCCGGCGACAGCTGGAAACGCGGGGGCGCGCCGGCCTGGGTCACAGGCAGCTACGATCCAAAGGCCCGTCTGACCTATTGGGGCACGGGCAACGCGGGGCCGTGGATCGGGGACGCTCGCACGGGGGACAACCTTTACTCCACCTCGGTCATTGCGCTCGATATCGCCACTGGCAAGATTCGCGGTCATCACCAGTACCACTGGAACGATAGCTGGGATTGGGACGAAGTCACCTCTCCGGTTCTGGTGGATGTAGAGCGCGCAGGCAAACGCATCCCGGCACTGGTGCATGCCGGACGTGACGGTTATCTCTGGACACTCGCACGGGACGGTGACGCACTTCATTTTCTGGACGCGCACCCTTACGTGCGTCAGGACGTCTACGCCGCCATCGACCCGCAGACCGGTCGGCCTACCTATGCAGAGGCGCACAAACCGACGCTGGGTAAACGTGCCGAGAGCTGTCCCAGCGTCTGGGGCGGCAAGGATTGGCCTCCAGAGGCTTACAACCCTGAAACCGGCTACCTCTACATTCCCGCCAACGACAATCTTTGCGGCGCCTTGAAGGGCGACCCCGCGAAATACACGGCGGGTGAGCTTTACATGGGCGTAACCCTCGAGAACCTCGAGATGTTCCCGCATCCAGACGCAAGCAAGTACATCGGCGAACTGCAGGCCTGGGATCTGGCCACGGGCAAGAAGGCCTGGCAGGTGCAGTTTCCCGGGCCGCTGTGGGGTCCGGTGCTGACCACCGGCGGTGGTCTGGTTTTTGCGGGCGGCACCTCCGATCGCCAGT
>JBIKOF010000076.1:0-7230 GCA_044358205.1 Gammaproteobacteria bacterium
GGCCCGCTCGCCCTGTTCGTCGCTGCTGAAACCGGTGGGGAAGCTAATGTCCGGGACCACACCGCGATGCTGCGTGCTGTCGCCTTCCACGCGGAAGAATTGCGCGATGGTGGCCTTCAGCTGACCAAGCTTGCCCTCTGAATCTTCGTCGAAGCGATTCAAATCGACCAGATTCTGCACCGTGCCCTTGCCGAAGGTGGGTTCGCCGAGAATGAGGCCGCGCCGGTAATCCTGAATCGCCGCCGCGAAAATCTCGGAAGCCGATGCGCTGTTGCGGTCTACCAGCACGACCAGCGGACCGTCCCACGCCACGCCCGCATCGGTGTCGCGCTCCAGCTGCACCCGCCCTTGCGAGTTGCGAACCTGCACCACGGGGCCGCGGTCGATGAACAAGCCGGTCAATTCCGTTGCCTCGGACAATGAACCCCCGCCATTGGCGCGTAGGTCGATGACAAGCCCGGCAACCTTGTCCTTGCGCAGCTCCTCGATGAGCTTGCGCACATCGCGCGTGGTGCTTCGATAGTTTTCATCGCCTTCCATGCGCGCGTCGAAGTCCATGTAGAAGGTGGGGACTTCAATTACGCCCAGCTTCACTTTTGGGGCATCCGGGGCTGTGCCAGACGCCACTTCGAGCACTTCCTTCTTCGCGGCTTGTTCGTCCAGCGCGATGGTATTGCGGGTCAGCGTAATGAGGCGGGTAGGCGCGTCCGGGCTCGCGCCCTTCGGCAGAATATCCAACCGCACCTGCGAGCCCTTCGGGCCTCGAATCAGATCGACTACATCGTCCAGCCGCCAGCCGATCACATCCACCATTTCGCCCTTACTGCCCTGCCCGATGCCGACAATGCGATCGTTGGCCTTGAGCTTGCCGCTGAGCCCGGCGGGGCCGCCTGGCACGACTTCACGCACCAGGGTGTATTCATTGTCGCTTTGCAGGACCGCGCCAATCCCCTCCAGCGAGAGGCTCATGCGAATCTTGAAATTCTCCGAGGTGCGCGGCGAGAAATAGGCGGTGTGCGGATCGATAGCCGTGGTGTAGGCATTGATGAAGGTCTGGAACACGTCCTCGCTGTTGAACTGCGCGGTCTGCCGCGTCAGGCCCTGATAGCGCTTGCGCAGGGTGTCCCGAATATCTTTATCTTTCTTGCCGGACAGGCGTAGCGACAGCCAGTCGTTCTTCACGCGCTTGCGCCAGAGTTCGTCTAGTTCGGCTCGATCGCGCGGCCACTCGGCTTCCTTGCGGTCGAAGTCGAAGGATTCGTCCACCGCGAAGTCTGGTGTCTTCTCGAGCAGGGTGAGCCCGTAGGCAATGCGCTCTTCGACACGCTGGCGGTAGCGCACAAAGATTTCGTAGGCGGTATTCAAATCCGAATTGCGCAGGTCGTCGTCCAGCTCTTCGGCAAACACGCTGAACTCGAGTACGTCCGCCTGCAGCAGGTAGCTACGGGTGGGATCGAGTGCTTCCAGATAATTGTCGAAGATCGCCTGCGAAAGCGCGTCGTCCAGCGGTGCGCGCTTGTAGTGATAGTTACCGATGAAATGCGTGATGAGGCGAGTGGCGCGCCGGTGCTCCGGGGTGGGTACCAGGGCTTCCACGGGGACCGTGGGCGCGGTGGCTTGGGCACCGAAAGTCAGAAGGCCGATCAGCAGCAGAAAGGAGGCGGTCGAAATCTTGCTCATGATGCTCATACGTTCAGGGGGCCGCGGGGGAGGGCGCAGCGTCCGGCATGGCAGCTGACCGTGGCCTAGTGTAGCGTAACGTGCCCAGTCGAGGGGTTCCGTCGACGCGCTCACGCCGAACCCGAACCCATCCCCTGCTTCTCCATGTCGAGGCTCCCCGAATGCCGGATTTGATTACCGATGCCGCTGCCCTGGAGGCCGCACTCTCACGCCTGGCACCCGCCAGCTGGCTTGCCCTCGACACCGAGTTCATGCGCGAACGCACCTATCACCCACAGCTCAGCCTCGTGCAGCTGGGGACGGTGGAGGAAACCCTGCTCATCGATCCGCTGGCCATTGCAGACCTCACGCCGCTGGCGCAGTTCCTTGCCGACCCCGCCCATGGGCTTCTGGTGCATGCGGCGCGTCAGGACTTGGAGGCACTGGCACAGCGTGGACTGAGCCCCGCGGGTTCGCTCTTCGACACCCAGATTGCAGCCATGCTGCTGGGGCTCCCGGATCAGGCGTCCTATGCCGCGCTGGTCGCCCATTTCTGCGAAGTCACGCTGGACAAATCTCAAACCCGAACCGACTGGTCGCAGCGCCCCCTCTCGGACGCCCAGCTGGCCTATGCGGCGGAGGATGTGCGCTATCTGCCGGCGCTGCACGCGCGTCTGGAAGCGGATCTCCTTGCCGAAGGCAAGCTCGAATGGCTGTGGCAGGAAACCTCGCCGCTCGCAGCGGTGGTCCGGCACGGCGAACCCCCCGAGGATGCCTGGCGTCGCCTCAAAGGTATTCAGGCCCTGCCGGCGCCCATGGCGGCGCGGGCCCGCGCGCTCGCCGTCTGGCGTGAGCGCTATGCCCAGGACCGCGATGTGCCGCGCGGGTGGATCGTGAAAGACGATGTGCTTTTTACGCTGGCTAGAACGGCACCGGAAACGACAGCCCAGCTGGCTAAAGTGCCAGGTCTGGCGCCTGCCACGCTGCGCAAGCACGCGGACGCCCTGCTCGAATGTCTGCGCGCGATGCCGGAAGCCGAGGCGCAAACGCCGCCCGAGCTGTGGCGGACCAGCCGCGAGGGTCAGGCGTTGTTGGTGGAACTGCAGACGCTGGTAAAGGAAACCGGCGAGCGCTTGCGCGTGACGCCCACCCTGCTCGCTAATCGACGCGAGCTGGAGGCGCTTATTCTCGGGGAGACCCCGCCAAGGCTCTTCGAGGGCTGGCGACGGTCGGTCATCGGCGAGGCGGTGGCCGCACGCGTGGCGGCCATGCCGCTCGCCGTGCGGCGGATGCGGGCCTGAGGCCCGCGGCTTACTTCAAGATTTCGAGCAGCTCGATTTCGAATACCAGCGTTTCGTTGGGCCCGATACTGCCGCCCGCACCGCGCACGCCATAGGCGAGCTTGGGCGGAATCACCACCTGCCAGCGCGCACCCACCGACATCAGTGGCAGGATTTCCTGCCATCCCTGAATCACCCCGTTGAGCGGGAACGTTGCGGGTTCGCCGCGTTCCTTGGAGCTGTCGAAGACCGAGCCATCGATCAACTGGCCCTCGTAGTGCACCTTCACGGTATCGGACGCTTTGGGATGGTCGCCCGTGCCCTTGCGCAGTTCCTTGTACTGCATGCCGTTCGAGAGTGCGGTAACGCCAGCTTTCTTCGCGTTTTCCTGCATGTAGGCCTGACCCGCCTCGAGGTTGGTCTTGGCGCGGTTCTTCAGGCTTTCGTTTACCGAGGAGGAGGCCTTGTCCAGCGCCGTCTTGAATTCCTCCTGAGTGAGCCGCGGCTTCGAACCATCCATGGCATCGGCCACGCCCACCATGAAGGTGTTCAGGTCGAGGACCACGCCTTGACGCACGATGCTCTGGGCTGTTGTAAGTCCAATCGCATAGCTCATGCGCTTCTGATCGGTGTCCAGGGCCACTCCTGCGGAGTCCGCGGCCTGCACCACAGGCAGGGCAAGTGCGTAGCACAGGGCGAGGGCGGAGGTTTTCTTGAGCATGGTCAAAGTCCTTGCCTGAAAAAAAAACGGATGAGGGACGTTCGGGGGCGCCGCGCAATGTACAGGGCGACCGCGAACGAGTCACGCGCGCGGGCGCCGTCGGAAAGCGAAACGAGATTCGAGTTCCGCAGCCGCTGCGAAGTGCGCCGGCAGCGGATGGTCCTGCCAGCGCAGCGCAAGCGACGGTGCCGTCTGGTCCAGCAGCAACAGCGCTGCCAGGGCAGCCTCGGTATCCTGCTCAGTAGAGTCGGCCAGCGAGAGACCGGCGCAGAAAGTGTCGTAGTCGCGGTCGCACAGGGCCGCGAGTCTGTCTTCAGTAACGAGATAGAGCCGCTGGGCTTCATCGATGAAAAGAGCCTCAACCGAAACGATGGCTTCGCCGGTGTGCGCCACCAGCGCGCCGGCGCCATCGAGCGAGGCAACCCAGGGCGCAAGTTCCAGGTCTACGAACACTTGCTGAGGACCGTTCTGCACATACCATGCGCCGTCCTCGTCCCTTTGATAATGCCGGGCGAGGAAGGTCTGCAGCCCACTGTGGGTCACCGGTCTTCCGTCGAGCAGCCAGCGTCCGCGGCCATCCAACGCGAGCCAGCCGTGACAGGCGGGAATTCCGGGCCAGCGGGCGAGCGCGCGCTGCACCCAGGCGTCGCCGCCCTCGAAGGTGTTCGAGCGATTGGAACTTGCACTCATGGCGGACTCCAACAGAACAGGCCAGCTTCTCCGACCGTGTAGCCGGACTCGAATTCCCTCAGCCAGCGCGCGCGCCCGGCACGGGCAGGCCTGCGACCACCTCAACCATGGCCGTGGTGAGTTGCGCAAGATCGGCCATCTCCATCACGAATGGCGGCATGGCATAGACCAGCCGGCCGAACGGGCGCACCCATACCCCGCGCGCCACGAATGCCTCCGGCACCACCCGCATATCCACGGGCTCGTGCAATTCGATGACCCCGATGGCCCCGCATACCCGCACATCGGCCACCTGCGGCAGGCCGCGCGCGGGCGCAAGGCCGGTCGTCAGACCCGCCGCCAGCGCCTCCACCCGGGCCTGCCACGGGCTTTCGAGCAAATGAGTTAGAGAGGCGTTTGCCACTGCGCTGGCGAGCGGATTGCCCATGAAGGTGGGGCCATGCATGAACACGCCGGGCGGTGCGCTCGCGATAGTGCGCGCAATCTCCCGAGTACAGAGCGTCGCCGCGAGGCTCATGTAGCCGCCGGTGAGCGCCTTGCCGAGACACAGGATGTCCGGGCTGACGCCGGCGTGTTCGCAGGCAAACAGCCGCCCGGTGCGGCCGAAGCCTGTCGCGATTTCGTCAGCGATGAGCGGGATGTCATGGGCATCGCACAGCGCCCGCACCCGACGCAGGTATTCAGGGTGATAGAACCACATTCCACCCGCACCCTGCACGATAGGTTCCAGAATCACGCCCGCGAGCTCGTGGGCATGGCGGGCGATGCTGGCTTCAAACGCGGTAATGTCGGCGGGGTCCCAGGCGCTGTCGAAACGACATTCGGGACGAGGCGCAAAAACCTGCGAAGGCAGAACACCCGCAAACAGGGTATGCATGCCGGTGACGGGGTCGCATACCGACATCGCGCCAAGTGTGTCTCCGTGATAACCACCGCGCAGGCTGAGCAACTTGCGGCGGGCAGGTTGACCGCGTGCCTGGGCGTATTGCAGGGCCATCTTCATGGCAACCTCCACCGCCACCGATCCGCTGTCGGCCAGGAATACCGCCGAGAGCCCTGCGGGTGCGAGTTCGACGAGGCGCTCGCACAGCGTCACGGCCGGGGCATGCGTGAGCCCACCGAACATCACATGCGACATCTGCCCCAGTTGCGCCGTTGCAGCGGCATTCAGCGCCGGCACGTTGTAGCCGTGAATGGCCGCCCACCACGAGGACATGCCGTCGATGAGTTCACGTCCATCGGCGAGTTTCAGCCGCACGCCTTGGGCCGAGACCACCGGAAAGAGCGGCGTATCTGCCTCGAGCGCGCTGTAGGGATGCCACACACAGCGCCGATCGCGCGCCAGCAGCGTATCGGCGTCGGATACGTCGGCCCGGTTCATGCGGCGGTTACGCGGGGCGCATCAATCACGCCAGCAGGCGTGCCTGCCAGCAGTGGGCCGCGACCGGGGCAAAAATCTTCACCACGCCGTCTGGTGTCACGAGATCCGGCAAACCTTCCGCCGGTGCGGGGTCGGTTTCGATGAGCTCGATGCGGGCCTCATTGGGCGGCAATCCGTAAAAAGCGGGACCATGAAGCGAGGTAAACCCCTCGAGTCGGTCGAGACATCCCGCCTCGGCGAACACCTGCGCATAACAGGCGAGCGCCGTCGGGGCGTTGTACAAACCCGCGCAGCCGCAATCGTGCTCTTTCAGGTGTCGCAGGTGCGGGGCCGAATCGGTCCCCAGAAAAAAGCGCGTATCGCCCGAAGTCACTGCGGTACACAAAGCCAAACGGTGACGCTCGCGCTTCGCGACTGGCAGGCAATAGGCATGAGGCCGGATCCCGCGGTCGAACATCGCGTTGCGGTTGATGAGCAGGTGATGCGGAGTGACGGTCGCTGCGGTCGGGCCTTCGGCCTGCTGCACGAAGGCGACGCCCTCGGCCGTGGTGATATGTTCAAAAACCACCTTCAGGGCAGGGAATGCACGCCGCAACGGTATCAGATGGCGCTCGATGAAGACGGCCTCACGGTCGAACACATCGACGTCTGCATCGACCACTTCACCGTGAATCAGCAGGGGCATGCCGATGGTCTGCATGGTCTCCAGCACGCGATCGAGATTTTTCAGGGCCGTCACGCCCGCATCGGAGTTGGTGGTGGCGCCCGCGGGATAGAGCTTGGCTGCAGTCAGCACGCCCTCGGCGTGCCCAGCCGCCACATCCTGCGGGTCTGTGCGATCGGTGAGATAGCAGGTCATCAGGGGCTCAAACGCGACGCCGGGCGGGCAGGCGGCCCGAATGCGTTCGCGATAGGCCCGCGCAAGCGCGGTGGTGGTGACCGGTGGTTTCAGATTGGGCATGACGATAGCGCGACCGTACAGACCAGCCGTGGCGGGCAGCACCGCACGCAGCATGGCGTCGTCGCGCAAATGGATATGCCAGTCATCTGGCTGGCGCAGGGTCAGGCGTCGAGTGCTCATGCCCGGACTTTATCATGCCGCGGTGCGTCGCTTCAGTCGGCGGCTTGCGCGGCGGGCGGCTCTGGGGCCCAATACGCAGCGCTCCAAGGCCCTGAACCAGAGAGGATTCGCGCATGTTCGGCTTGATGATGGAAATTCCCCTGACCCTCACCTCGATCATGCGCCACGGCGAGCGTAACCACGCCCGTCGCGAGATCGTCTCCGTTACCCACGATCACGAACTCCACCGGTACACCTATGCCGAGGGCTTCGCGCGCGCGCGGCGCCTGGCCAATGCCCTCGCGCGGCTCGGCGCAGGCGCGGATGCACGCATCGGCACCCTCGCCTGGAATGATTTCCGTCACTTTGAGTTGTATTACGCCGTCTCCTGCAGCGGCCGGGTCTGTCACACCATCAATCCGCGCCTGTTCGAGGAGCA
>JBIKOF010000077.1:0-7178 GCA_044358205.1 Gammaproteobacteria bacterium
TGCAGGCGTTTCTCCGAACAACTGTCGTCGCTCGGAATGTCCGACCAGCACGTAGCGACACCCCAGCGCCTGCAGCATCCCAGCGGAGATCTCGCCTGTGTAGGCGCCTTCCTTAAATTCGCTCACCGTCTGCGCACCCAGCGCAACCGGGGTTTCGACAACGATGGCGGCCACATCCGTCAGGAAAACAAACGGCGGACAAAGCCCCACATCCACCTGCGTCATTCCCCGCACACCGGCACACACGCCACTCGCCAGCTCGCGCGAGAAAGCACGGCTGCCGTGCATCTTCCAGTTACCGAGAACGAGGGGCGTACGCATGGGCAGGGTGGCGGCCGGGAAAGCGCGGGAGCTTAGCGGCGGCGCCCCGTCAAATCAATTGAGCGGCGCGCCCCACCCGCCGGGCGATTCGCGGGCCTGGTCGGCGGAGGTGGCTCTGGCGGCTCGAGGCCCACGGCGGCATAGAGCCTGCTGAGGTCTTCGCCCAGCAGCTCGGCATGGCGGCCGACGGGCAGACGCCGCGGCAGAGCCACCGGCCCAAAAGCGACGCGAATCAGCCGGCTCACAGTCAATCCCTGCGACTCCCAGAGCCGGCGGACCTCACGATTGCGCCCGGTGTGCAGGCGGCAGGTGAACCAGGTGTTCTGGCCTGGCCCCGCTTGTTGCTCGACTTCATCGAAAGCCAAGGTTTCACCATCCACCGTGACCCCCTCGGTGAGACGTTCCAGCACGGACTCATTCGGCTGGCCGAACACGCGTACCGCATATTCGCGTCCGACGCCGTGGCTTGGGTGCATCAGCCGATGGGCGAGTTCTCCATCCGTGGTGAATATGAGAAGGCCTGCGGTATTGAAGTCTAGTCGCCCCACGCAGATGAGCTGACGGGAGAGCGCTGGTGGAAAGAGTTCAAAGACGGTGGGGCGCTGCTCGGGGTCGCGTCGGGTGCAGACTGTTCCAGCAGGCTTGTTGAGGACGAATGCGCGCCGAACGAGTTTGCGGGTTTCGGTGTAGAGCGGCGCGCCGTCCAGAAACACGGCCTGTCCAGGCCTGAGGCTTTCGCCAAGGGTAAGTACCCGCCCCTCTACCGTGAGTCGACCCGCCGCGATCCAGGTTTCGATTTGGCGGCGCGAGCCGAGGCCCATCCGGGCCAGCAGCTTTTGCGCCCGCTCGGCTTGAGGCAAAGCCTGCTCTTCTTTGAGGCCTACGGCAGTTTTTGCCGCGGGCCTGGGTTTGCCTGAACCCGGTCGGACTGCAGCCGCTGGCCGCCGCCCACCCGGTGTCGGCGCGCGGTCTGGTGCACGGGTCTGGCCCCGGCTGCCCTCAGGTCGGCGCGGCGTCTTCATCCGTCTCCCTTCCGACCTGCTGGTCCTGTGACACGGATGAATCGGATATGTCCTCCAGGACTTCCTCGCCCGCAGCATCCTCATCGCGCACGGTGGGCGGTTCGGCGTCCTCCAAGACTGCGCCAGCTACGGCATCCGTCTCGGGCACGGCGGACCGTTCGACCCTGGGGCTTCCATCAGCGGCAGCGCCCTCCAAAGCCTCGTCTTCGTCTTCGACCTCGCGCTCCGCCCCCTCGACCACGCCAGTGTCCGCGAAGAGATCGCTGTTGAAAGCCTCGACATCGCGCAATTCGGCGAGAGTGGGCAGTTCGCCCAAGCCGCGCAATCCGAAATATTCGAGGAACTGCCGGGTTGTCGCATAGATCGCAGGTCGACCTGGCACTTCGCGGTGGCCGACGATCTTCACCCAGTCGCGATCGTGGAGCGTCTTGATGATCCCGGTGCTCACCGCCACCCCGCGGATGTCCTCGATTTCGCCGCGCGTGATGGGCTGGCGATAGGCGATGATGGCGAGTGTCTCCAGCAGGGCCCGGGAGTATTTGGGCTTGCGCTCTTCCCACAACCGGTTGACCCAAGTCGCCACCTGCGCGCAGGTCTGGAAACGCCAGCCCCCCGCGACCTCGACAAGCTCCACTCCATGGCCTGCAAAATCGGCCTGCAACTCGGTAAGGGCCGCGCGGATCTCCTCGTCGTCCGGGGCTCCCTCATCGAGCAGGCTGAACAGGCTTTGCAAGCGTTCGATCGGGACCGGGGAGTCTGCGGCCATGACGGCCGCTTCGAGTATCGGTTTGAGCGTGGCGACATCCATGATGTGTGGAACCGGCTTGTCAGGCTGCAAGTTTGATGTAGATGGGGGTCGCCTCGTCGTTCTGCACGAGGTCGATGATGTGCTGCTTGAGCAATTCCAGAATGGCGAGCAGCGTGACCACCACCCCGGCCTTCCCCTCCTCCACCGAAAACAGGCTGGAAAAAGCCGTGAAGCGCGCATTGCTCGCCTTCTCCAGCACGACGGTCATGCGCTCCCGGACAGACAGAGGTTCGCGCTGAATGTGATGTTCCGAGAACATCGCCGCCCGCCGCAGAACGTCCCGGAAGGCGCCGAGGACGGCATCCAGACTGACCGTAGGCGGCACCGTACGCACCTGACGGTCTTCGAATGCCACCACGACCCGATGGAGCTCTCGCTCGAGTCGCGGCAGGGCATCGATGTCTTCGGCAGCGCGTTTGTAGCGTTCGTATTCCTGCAAGCGCCGCACGAGTTCCGCACGCGGATCTTCTTCCTCTTCCGCTGTGCTCGGGGGCCGTGGCAGCAGCATGCGGGATTTGATCTCCGCGAGCATGGCGGCCATGAGCAGGTATTCGGCCGCCAGTTCCAGCTTCATGCCCTGCATCATCTCGATGTAGTCCATGTACTGGTCCGTGATGCGCGAGATGGGAATGTCCAGCACATCCAGATTTTGTCGCTTGATGAGGTAGAGCAAAAGGTCGAGCGGACCCTCGAAAGCTTCAAGGATGACCTCGAGTGCATCCGGCGGGATGTAGAGGTCCCTCGGCGGCGTGGTGAGCGGTGTGCCCTGCACCAGCGCGAAGGGTAATTCTTCCTGGCGCGGCTGCTGGCCTTCCAGGGAAACTGTCGATTCAGGGGTTTGCACGCTGCTCGATTCCAGACTCAGCGGTAGACGAGGTTCATCGCCTCGCGCACCTCGTCCAGCGTTTCGCGAGCCACGCTGCGCGCGGCCTCGCAGCCTTCGTCAATGATGGCGCGGACGGTGTCCGGGTCGTTGAGGAACTCCTGACTGCGCTCACGGAACGGCGCCTGCTCCTTCAGCACTGCATCGATAAGGGGCTGCTTGCAGTCGAGGCAGCCGATGCCGGCGCTGCGGCAGCCCGCCTGCACCCACTGCCGCACCTCTTCAGTGGAATAGATTTCGTGGAACTTCCACACCGGACAACGCGCCGGATCACCGGGATCCGTGCGCCGGACACGCGCCGGATCCGTGGGCATGGTTCGCAGCTTCGTGCGCACGGAATCTGGTGCCTCACGCAGACTGATGGTGTTGTCGTATGACTTCGACATTTTTTCGCCATCGAGGCCCGGCATTCGGGATTCGGGCGTAAGCAGGGCCTGAGGCTCTGGGAGGATGACCTTCCCTCCGCCCTCGAGGAATCCAAGCAGACGCTCCTTGTCTCCCAGTGCAATGTTCTGCTGCGCCTCGAGGAAAGCTTGCGCACGCTCCAGCGCCTCCAGGTCGCCACTCTCCTGATAGCGCTTGCGCATGTCGTGATAGAGCTTTGCGTTGCGCTTGCCGAGCTTTGCGATGGCTGCCTCGGCTTTTTCTTCGAACCCGGGCTCGCGCCCGTAGAGGAAATTGAAACGACGCGCCACCTCGCGCGACAGCTCAATGTGCGCAACCTGATCTTCGCCCACGGGCACATTCCCTGCGCGATAGATGAGGATGTCGGCCGCCTGCAACAGCGGATACCCCAGAAACCCATAGGTGGAAAGATCGCGTTCGCGAAGCTTTTCCTGCTGATCCTTGTAAGTTGGCACACGCTCCAGCCAGCTGATCGGCGTAATCATCGAAAGCAGCAGATGCAGCTCGGCGTGCTCTGGAACGCGCGACTGAATGAAAAGTGTTGCTTCCCCCGGATTGATCCCCACGGAGAGCCAGTCTACGACCAGGTCGTACACGGTCGCGCTGATCACCCGGGTGTCTTCGTAGGCGGTGGTCAGTGCGTGCCAGTCGGCCACGAAGAAGAAACATTCGTACTCGTGTTGCAGCTGGACCCAGTTCTTCAGCACCCCGTGGTAATGACCG
Organism: Gammaproteobacteria bacterium; assembly: GCA_044358205.1. Taxonomy (GTDB): domain Bacteria; phylum Pseudomonadota; class Gammaproteobacteria; genus CAIKBL01. Next base: position 4,163 of record JBIKOF010000077.1, read on the forward strand.
AGGTGCAGTTGGCCGGTCGGCCGCATGCCGGAAAGTACGCGCTTGTTGGCGCCTGAACTCATGGGTTTTCTCGATAGACGCGAAACAGGTTGGGAAATCCCGCTGTATGCCTCACCCGCCCGCCAACATAGCGGCGAGCATCTTTACCAGGCCCCTGACGAGCGGACCAAGCAAGGATCCCAGCACCCCGCTCATCAGGAGCCCGGCCAGAATGAGCAATCCGTATGGCTCGATTCTCGCGTAAGGGCCGACCAGGCGCGGGGGCAGCAGTGCGGTGACGATCCTGCTGCCATCCAGTGGCGGGACCGGCAGCAGGTTCAGAACCATGATTGTTGCATTGAAGGAAATTCCCGTCCAACTCATCTCGGCGAGGGGACCTCGCGGCGCGCTGTGGAGCATCAGTGTTATCCAGCCCACCAGCATCAATAGATTTGATGCCGGCCCGGCGGCCGCCACCAGCGCCATATCGCGGCGGGGATTGCGCAGGAACCGCCAGTCGACCGGCACCGGTTTGGCCCAGCCAAAGAAGGCCCCGCTCGTCAGATAGATCACGGCGGGGACGAGCAGCGTCCCAACGGGATCGACGTGGCGCAGTGGGTTGAGCGTAAGGCGCCCGGCACGCGCAGCCGTAGGGTCGCCCAGCCGGGACGCCACCCAGCCATGTGCGACCTCGTGCACAGTGATGGCGAATACGGCCGGGATGGCGAACGCGGCCACTTGCAGGAGACTGTCCATAGGCTTCAATCGAGCCCTGTAAGGCGCGAAACGTCACCTCGCCCCTGGCGCAGGAGACGGGGTGACGATTCATCAACGAGGTCGAGCATGGTGGTGGGCTCCAGGCCACACCCGCCGGCCGCGACAAAAACATCCACCAGTGCCCCATAGCGATCGTAAAGCGCATCGGGGTCGGCATCGGCCTCATCCACCAGCTCATGCACCAATGAGGCGCTGAGCAGAGGACTTCCGAGTTCCTCGAGCAGGCCCTGTGTGACGGGATGATCGGGAATGCGCAGGCCGATGGTCTTGCGGCGGGGATCGAGGATTTTCCGCGGCAATTCCCGGGAAGCGGTGAGGACGAAGGTGTACGGCCCTGGCGTCAAGGCACGCAACATGCGGTAGGCCTGATTGCCCACTCGCGCATAGGTCGCGAGCTCCGAAAGGTCACGACACAGCAGGGTGAGGAAATGCGTTCCCCGATCGCCGCGGATACGGTGGATCCGAACCTGGGCATCACGGGCCCCCAGCGCACAGCCAAGCGCATAAGTACTGTCGGTCGGGTAAATCGCCACCCCATCCGCCTGCAGGATCTCGGCAGCGTGACGCAGAAGGCGCTGCTGAGGGTGGGTAGGATGGACCTCCAGTCGTCTGGTCACGCGCGAAACCGCGATGAGATAATGGGCGCCTCGAAAGCGGCGGATGGGACAGGCAAGGGTATGAAGCTCCTGGGCGATCTGCTGCCGATTATTGCATTTTTCATCGTCTTCAAAGCGGTGGGGGAACCCGATGGGATTCGCGCGGCGACCGTCGCTGCCATCGTGGTCGCGGCGGTTCAGGTGGGGTGGACCCGGCTGAGGGACGGACATTTCCGCCCGTCCCAGCTCGCGACGCTTGGCCTGCTCGGGTTTCTAGGTGGACTCACCCTGGTGCTTCGCGACCCCCGATATATCCAGTGGAAACCCACCGTGGTGAGCTGGGCGATGGCCATTGCCTTTCTGGGCTCTGGTTTCATTGGCGAGAAGTCGCTGGTGGAGCGGATGTTTGGTGGCAGCATTCAGGCCCCCCGCGCGGTCTGGTGGCGCCTGTCGCTGGCATGGGCCGGCTTCTTCCTCGCGCTAGGCGCCCTGAACCTCTATTTCGCCTGGTACTGGAGCACTGAGGTGTGGGTGAACTTCAAGGTCTTCGGCACACTCGGGCTTTCGCTCGCCTTCACTTTCATTCAAGCCCTCTACCTCATGCGCTACGATGCGGGCGTGAATGACGTCGGCAAGGAGTAGAACCGTGCTATTTGCAATTATCGGTCAGGACGTTCCGGACAGCTTGCCGCGGCGTCAGGCGGTACGGCCGCGCCACCTCGAACGCGCGGCTGCGCTGCAGGCGGAGGGGCGACTGGTCTTGGCCGGCCCCTTCCCGGCAATTGAAGCCGCGGATCCCGGCCCCGCGGGTTTCACAGGCAGCCTCATTGTTGCGGAATTCGAAAGCCTTGCAGCCGCGCGCGCCTGGATTGAAGCCGATCCCTATGTCACGGACGGTGTCTTTGCGAAGGTCGAGGTGCGCCCTTTCCGCCAGGTTTTCCCCTCCCCATGAGTACTCTGGAGCACCGGGCTGCGCGCATCGAAGAAAGCTTGCGGACCCACTTTTCACCCAGCGAATGTCTGCTCATCGATGAGAGCCATCTCCATCGCGGACATGTGGGTGCTCAGGGTGGCAAGGGGCATTTCAGGCTGCGGCTTGTCAGTGCGGCATTTGTTGGCAAGGCGCCGCTCGCCCGTCACCGTCTGGTTTACGGCGCGCTGTCCGAACTGATGGAAACCGACATCCATGCCCTGAGTATCGAGGCACTCACCCCGGATGAAGCGGCGCGCTGAGGCGGTTGCCGGGGGACTGGAGGAAGTCTGGGCGACTTCCGACGGTGAGTCCCGTCTTTTTTGTGCGCCACAGGCGGATTTTCTATCCAGCCTGCCCGCAGACAGTGTGGACTGCGTATGGACAGACCCGCCTTACCTGCTCTCCAACGATGGGTCGACCTGCAGCTCGGGACGCCGACGCAGCGTCAACAAAGGTCAGTGGGATCGCAGCCAGGGCATTGCCCTCGATCACGACTGGAACAAGACCTGGCTTGCGGAATGCCACCGGGTGCTGAAGCCCGGTGGCTCGCTCTGGGTCAGCGGGACATTCCACGTCTATCTCAGCGTGGGCATGGCCATGCAGGAACTCGGGTTCCGCATCCTCAACGATATCGTATGGGAGAAGCCCAACCCCCCACCGAATCTGGGTTGTCGGTGCTTTACGCACGCCA
>JBIKOF010000078.1:0-7141 GCA_044358205.1 Gammaproteobacteria bacterium
ACCGCATCGCGTGCTTGTGTATGCGGACCTGCGCAGCCTTGTGCCTAACCCCGATCCCCGCGCCCCGGAACGCGAGCTCGAAATTCATCTGACTGCCAACATGGAGCGCTACATGTGGAGCTTCGATGGACAGAAATTCTCGGAGGTGACCGCGCCTGTTCCCTTTGCGCTCAATGAGCGGGTGCGCATCCATTTCGTCAACGACACGATGATGCCCCATCCACTCCATCTGCACGGAATGTTCTTCGACCTTGTAACCGGCGAGCATTCCCACAAGCCGCGCAAACATACGCTGGTTCTGAAACCTGGCGAGCGGGCAGCTGTTGATCTCACGGCCGATGCCCCTGGACCGTGGGCCTTTCACTGTCACCTGCTCTACCACATGCACGCAGGCATGATGCGGGTCTTTGAAGTGGGCGAAAGCGGGCCTACTTGAGCAGCCTCGGCGCACTTGCCCTGATGCTGTTTCTGGCCGTTCCAACTGCCTGGGCGCAAACCGGGCCACACTCGGCCCACACCCCCACCGGGCCAGCGCACTTGCCGCAGCGTGCGCACGCGCTGATGGCTCAGCATGGCGGGACGATGAACTGGTTACTGCTGGTCGATCGGTTTGAATGGCAGGACGGGGATTCAGGCGCGGGTTGGTTGGGAGAGGCTCAGGGCTGGTGGGGGAGCGACAGTCACAAGCTCTGGGTGAAGACCGATGCGACTGTTGAACAAGGCAAGGCTACTGCAGAAGACGTGCAGCTGCTCTTCAGTCAGGCCATCTTTCCCTTCTGGGATTTGCAGGCGGGGTTTCGTCGCAGTGATACTCCCGAATCGTCAGCCCGCGGCTAGTTTGTCCTGGGCGTGCAGGGCCTGGCACCTGCCTGGTTCAATGTCGACGCCGCGCTCTATGCAAGCGATGAAGGCCATTGGCAATCCGAGGTTGAACTCGATTACACGCTTCGGCTAAGTCAGCGATTGCTGCTCCAGCCGCGATTCGACGGGCGCTTTGCGCTGACGGAGGGCCACGGGGATGACCCCGCTGCAGGGGTGCTGGAAGCCACCCTTGGTTTGCGCCTGCGCTACGAAATCCGTCGGGAGTTCGCCCCGTACGTGGGTTTGGAGTGGACGCCGGCCGGACATGCGGTGCCGCATGACGCGGCTGCCGTCGCCGGCATCCGGATCTGGTACTGATGCACAGGTTCCGGATCCGCCCGAGGAGCGCTTTCTGCTAGGCTTTGTTACTTAAAATTCCAGTCATCACTCGAAAAGGAGACCGTATGGCCTACAAACTTTTTGGCGCGAATGTCTCGCCCTTCGTGCGTAAAGTCCGCATGTGTCTCGCTGAAAAAGGTCTCGCCTATGAAAATACACAGGTAAGCCCTTTCAGTCCGCCCGATGGCTGGCGCAGTCTCAGCCCGCTCGGCAGGATCCCGGCGTTTCAGGACGGCGACAAAACGCTCGCCGATTCGTCGGTCATTTGTCTGTATGTCGAGCGCTGCCACCCGGCCCCTGCGCTCTATCCTTCCGACAACTATGCGTGGGCGCGGGCGTTATGGTTCGAGGAATACATGGATAGCGGTCTCATCCCCGTGGCCGGGCCCCTGGTCTTCCGTCCACTGGTCATTGCACCCATGTCGACCAACCAGCCCGTGACCCCGGAGACCAAGGCTGCAGCGCACAAGGTAGTGGCCGAGCAGCTTTATCCGATGTGGGACTATCTGGAGCAGGAACTCGGGGATCGAGCGTTCTTCGTGGGACAGACGCTTTCCATTGCAGATATCACGGTGGCTTCCGGACATGTAAACCTGCGCCACGCGGATATCGAACCCGATCCTGCGCGCTGGCCGGCGCTGGCGGCTTTCCTCGGCCGGATGTACGCGCGACCGAGCATGGCAGCCCTGATAGCGGAGGAATCTCCGCGCTGGGACAAGCGGCAGGATTTGCGCGCGGTCTAAGGATCTGGCGATGGCTTGCTGCATGCTAGGACTGTTGCTCGTCTACCAATGCATCGATGCCTTCGCGCGCGTTCGTGCGCAGCTCCGCGCGGGCCGCGATGCAGTGCGACGAGGACTCGGCGCCCCGGGATCGCCCGTGGGACTTGTGCGGCGCCTCGTGCTGGTATCGGTGATCGCGTTCACTGCCGGGCTCGCATCTGCAGCGACGGTCGGGCACGCCGGACACCTGACGCGCGAAGCACATGCCGTGGGCCTGGCTGCCACAGATTGGTGTCGGACACTGCTTCCCGAAACGCCGGCGGCGATTGAAGGGTTTACCCCATGAGTACGACCCCGCTCGAAGCCGCTGCCGGCTTTCATGCCGGCGTCACTGGGCCGGTTACCCGTCGCCACCAGCGTCGAAGCTATTTGGCGTATGGCCTGCTGGTATTGATGGGTCTTTTGCCCTCGGTGCTGGGCGCCTCCGCCGGCTGGCAGGCTTTTGGCCTTGGCCTGCTGGTTCCCGGGGGAGGGCTGCACGTACTGGGCGCCGCTGGGACCGCAGGCGCGCTGGGCGTGCTGCTGCTGTTCTGGTTTTCGATCATCGTCTGGTTCTGGTGCGGCATGGTGCTCGCACCCATCGCGGTGTGGCTCGGCAGTGCCGCACTCGCGGGCGGACTGGCGGAGGCGCCGGTGGGTCCAGCGCCTGCAGGTCTCGCCTGTGTCACGGTGGCGTTGATTGCAGTCCGGTTTGCGCGCGCCGCCCGGCAACGGCAACAAGCCGATGCAAAAACCTTCGCCGCCAGACGCCAGTACATCGTGGCATCGGTTGCCGAGGTGCGCACCCAATGCGCAATGCCGCAGGTTGCCGACCGTACGCTGGACGATACCCAGCTCGAAAGCGTGCGCTACCTGCTCGACCGCGCCCTGCAGCCAGTGGGCGAGTTTGCGGGCTATACCGTCATCGACCAGTTCCAACCGGCCGCGCTGCGCTATCAGATCAATCACCTAGGCTATGCGCTCGGCATGGTGCAAGCGCACTACACCCCCAATTTCCACGGCTACCTGGCCGAGGCGCAGCGGCGACTCATCGAAACCTATCGCGTGCGGAAAGTCTGGGATTACTGGGTTCTGGAGTCGATGTGGGGACATTTCAATTTCACCAACTTCGACCCGGCGGCTCGCGACAACATCATGCTCACCGGCTATTACGGTATGCAGGTCAACCAGTACATGCTCAATACTGGCGATCGCCGCTATGCAGCCCCGGGCAGCCTGAGCTTCAGGCTTAATGCGCATAAGGTGTATCCGCATGATGCGCATAGCATCGTCGACTCGGTGCGCGACAATCATGCCCGGGCGGAATTCTGTCTCTATCCCTGCGAGCCAAACTGGATCTATGCCGTATGCAACATGTACGGCATGGGTGCACTCGCCAGTCATGATGCGGTGTTCGGCACGCGCTATCTGCCCGAGATCCTCCCGCGCTGGCAGCAGCGGCTCGATACCGAATTTACGGATGGCAAAGGTTCGCTTGTTCCCTTGCGCTCCCTGTGGACCGGGTTTGGAATTCCCTTCTATGCGGGTGAAGCGGGCTTCGCCTTCTTCGCGAACGTGTTTTCCCCGGAACTGGGTGCCCGGTTGTGGGCGGTGGCGCGTCGCGAACTCGGCTACTGCATCGCGCCCGATGCACACGGTGAGCCACGTCTCAGTATCCCGCCCTCGGCGCTCACGCGTCTGGAAACGATAGACCCCGGCAATTATCGCCGGGGTGCGCTGTTCGGGTATGCCGCGGTTGCGATGTCGGCCCGTGAATTCGGTGATGACGCGCTTGCAGACGCCGCAATTCGCGCCATGGATCAGGATTGTGGGCGGGTGGTGGAAGAGGGCGTTGCCCGTTACACCGGCGGATCGGGCTGGGCCAATGTGTGGGCGATCGAGGCCCGGCTCATGCGCACCGGAGACTTCCGACGGTCGTTCGTGGAAGCACCTGCCTCAGGCGCATTGGAGGGCCCGTTGCTGGATGAGGCGCCTTATCCGGCGGTTCTGGTTGCCGAGGCGCGAAGTGGCGGGAACGACCTGAAACTCGTGCTTTGCCCTGGGCAGGGGCCCTGCGAGGTGAGTTTGGGCTTCTCACGGCTGCGCCCCGGTCAGCGCTACCAGGCCAAGACTGAGGCGGGCAGCTTCGATCTCCTGGCCGATTCCGCCGGCAAGTCCACGCTGCGGTTGCGACTTGCGGGGCGCATGGTCCTTCACTTCCTGCCGGTTTGATCCAGCAGTCATTTCTCGGGCGAAAGAGCGGCAATGCTTTCCTTCAGTGATGTCAGTCTGCGGCGTGGCACGCGGCAGTTGTTTTCGGGTCTCGATTTCGCTGTCCATGCGGGGCAGAAACTCGGCCTGGTCGGGGCCAATGGCGCGGGCAAATCGAGCCTTTTCGCGCTGATTCGGGGCGAACTCACGCCGGAGACCGGTCAGGTCAATCTGGCGCAGGGCGTGGTGACCGCGCATGTGGCGCAGGAAACACCCCCAGATCCGCGCGCTGCGCTCGATTACGTGCTCGACGGGGATGTCGAGTTGCGCTTTCTACAGCAGGAAATCGCACGCGCAGAGGCCGATGGCGCGGCGGGGCTGGGCGAGTTGCATGTGCGCATGGGTTCCATCGATGGCTATGCAGCGCCGGCACGTGCAGCGCGGCTGCTGGTTGGGTTGGGCTTCAGTCCAGGCCAGGAGCAGGAAGTGGTTGCCAGCTTTTCTGGTGGCTGGCGGATGCGGCTCAATCTGGCGCGTGCGTTGATGTGCCGATCTGATCTGCTGCTGCTCGACGAGCCCACCAACCACCTCGATCTCGACGCCGTGATTTGGCTGGAGCAGTGGCTGCTCAACTATCAGGGTACCCTCATCCTCATTTCCCACGACCGGGATTTTCTGGACCGGGTGGTGGGCGTGATCGCGCATCTCGACCACGGGAGTCTGCGCCTCTACACCGGCAATTATTCAGCTTTTGAAACTGCGCGCGCGTCCCAGCTTGCCAGCCAGCAGGCGGCCTTTGTCCGGCAGCAGCGCGAGGTGGCACACATGCGCTCCTTCGTGGAACGCTTTCGCTACAAGGCCACCAAAGCCCGCCAGGCCCAAAGTCGCTTGAAGGCCTTGGAACGCCTGGAGCTCATTGCTCCGGCCCACGCCGATTCGCCGTTCAGCTTCGAGTTTCTGGAACCCGCCAAATTACCGCGGCCCTTGCTGGCACTCGACCGGCTCGAGGCCGGCTACGGCGAGAGAAAGATCCTCTCTAACGTGAAATTGTCGGTGATGCCGGGCGATCGCGTGGCCTTGCTGGGCGCCAACGGGGCGGGTAAATCGACGCTCATCCGGATCCTCGCCGGGGTGCTCGCCCCGCAGGGCGGCGAGCGACAGGCGGCCAAGGATTTGGCGATCGGGTATTTCGCCCAGCATCAGCTGGAGCAACTGGAGGTCGACGACACCCCGCTTGCCAGCTTGCAGCGCCTGGACGGGCGGGCGCGGGAACAGGATCTCCGTAATTTTCTTGGCGGCTTTAATTTTGACGGCACCATGCTCAAGCGGACCATCGGCACTTTTTCCGGTGGTGAAAAAGCCCGACTGGTGCTGGCGCTGCTCATGTATGCGCGACCCAACCTGCTGCTTCTGGACGAGCCCACCAACCATCTGGACCTGGACATGCGCCATGCGCTGACAATGGCCCTGCAAACCTACTCAGGTGCCCTTGTCGTGGTGGCGCACGATCGCCATCTGTTGCGCACGACCACCGACAGTTTTCTGCTGGTCGCCAATGGACGGGTCGAGCCGTTCGCGGGTGATCTGGATGATTATGCGGCCTGGCTCGCGTCCGGGCGGCGTGGGGATGCCGGATCCAAGCAGGAAGCCTCCCCCGGGACTGCACTGCGAACGGGGGACCGCGAGAAACGACAGCAGACAGCCCGAGTGAGGGAACAGCTCAAACCGCTGCGAGATGCGGTGCGCAAAGCCGAACAGGCGCTCGAACGTTTGCAGGCGGCGCGCGGGGTGCTCGAGCGCAAACTAGAAGACCCTTCGCTTTACGAACCGGATGCTCGCGCCACGCTGACCACTCTGCTGCAAGACAAGGCCCGTCTCGACCGCGAGATCCCCGATACTGAAGCACGCTGGCTGGCCGATGCCGAAGCGCTGGAGGAAGCCGAACAAGCGTCGCTGGCGGGGTGAGCGCTCCGCCCTATAATCCCGAAGCGGACTAAGACGGGGAGCACACATGGGGATCTGGATGCGGTCAGTGTGGCGGGCGGGCGTAATGGCGTACGGCCTCGCCGCCGCGCCGATATTGTTGGCGGCCGCAGGGGATCTGTCCCCGATTTCCATAGACGACTGGAGTCCCGCCCACGCGGCCCATCTGCTCGAGCGCGCGGGATTCGGTGGCACGCCGGCGGAGGTGGCCCAACTCGCCGCACGCTCCCCTGAGGCTGCCGTGCGCTATCTCGTGCGCTTTGAAGGCGCACCCGCGGTAACGAGCGCGCCTTTTCGTCACTCTGGGGTTTTTGAACCCGGACTCGATCCCTTCACCCCCAGCCGTCCGGCGACCACCGAACTTGCCGCTGCCAAAGGCGAGGCGTTGGGGGTCAAGGTAAAGGCGGGTGGGAACCGACCCATTCAGCCCGTGGTAGATACATTTTTCTACTGGTTGCGTGCCAGTCGGCTGGAGACGGATCGCGTCGCTTATTGGTGGGCCAATCGCATGCTCACCTCCCCGCGTCCGTTGCAGGAGCGCATGGCCCTGTTCTGGCACGGCCATTTCGCGACCAACGAGGACAAGGTCCGCGACTATCGCAAGATGCTGCAGCAGGTCGAACTGTTTCAGCATGAGGGATTAGGAAATTTTCGGAGCCTGCTGCTCGAGGTGGCGCGCGGGCCGGCGATGCTCGCATTCCTCGATGCCGGGGTGAATGTGAAGGGTGCCCCGAACGAGAACTTTGCCCGCGAGATCATGGAGCTGTTCACCATGGGTGTGGGGCACTACGGTGAGCAAGATATCCGCGAGGCAGCCCGCGCATTCACCGGGTGGAACTACGCCGGCCTCAAATTCCAGTTCAACGCAGCTCAGCATGACGACGGGGAGAAGGCGGTTCTTGGTACGCGCGGTAAGCTGGATGGCGAGCAGGTCATCGACCTCATTCTGGCGCAGCCGGTCACCGCCGAGTATCTCGCTACAAAAA
>JBIKOF010000079.1:0-7122 GCA_044358205.1 Gammaproteobacteria bacterium
AATCCCACATCGCCCAGTGGCCAGGATTCCGGATCGGCGCGAATGGCCACGAAGATTCCGAGCGCCACGAAAAGTATCGGCCAGTGCCGTGCCGCGCCACAGCCGGGTACACGCGCCAGCAGGGCCAGCAGTCCGATGGCAAGCACGAACACGCCCGACCAGTTGTGGTTGTATTCGGACCAGGCCATGTCGGCGGCGCTGCGCTCATACAGAATGCCCGCGCCAGGCACGAAGGCGCGCGGGGCATCTTCGCGGGCGAATGCCGCTGCGCGGTCGAGCTCAGCCTGTGCGGTCTCGTACCAGAGCTCCGAATGGTCCGGACTCGTGAGGCGTGGGGGGCGGGGCACGATGACCCGCTCGACGATGGTGGACCAGGTCACGCGATCGTCCGGCAGGTCGATCGCTGGGGGGAGGGACGTGAGCGAGCCCGCCACGAAGAAAAGCCCAATCCCGATCACGAACTCGACTTCGACAAAGCGCTGGGTGCGTCGTCGCGCCGAGCCACCGTCCGCAAGCGCGAGCCGACGAACTGCGGCAAAGTTACCGGCACCGAAGGCAAGCAGGGCCGCAAACATCACGGCCTTGGTGCTCGTCATCAGTCCATAGGCTGTGCCGTAGATGGCGTCCCACGCACCGAGATAGGCGTTGTATTTGGCCAGCGCCGAAAGCGCGATGGCGAGCACTGCAAGTACGCAGAGCTTGGAGTAGCGATGGGCGATACGTGCCCGCACGTCCTCCGCAAGGCCGGCGCTCAGCACCAGCAGGAAAAACGGGAGCCCGCCTATCCAGGCGGCACCGCCTCCCTGATGCAGGGCGGATATGATTACCAGCCACCCGCGTGCCTCCACCCGCCCTGTCGCATGGGTGGTGGCGACCAGTCCGGCGAGGATGGCGATAGCCGCTAACCACTCCATCCATTTCACGCGCTGCGGGTCACTCGAACGTGACGCGAACAGGGCGAGCGCACCTACACAGGTCGTAATACCTGCCAACGCAAACGGCGCAGTGATGGCACTCCAGAGCGGGACGCCAACCGTGCCGGTGAGAATGGACAGATCGAGGCCTTTGCCCGCGGCCACAACCCCCAGAAGACCCAGCGCCGAAGCGCGCTGCAGTCTTTGCATCCGTGCGAGAAGGGCGGTGTTGATGTCATCGAAGTTTGCAACCGACATGACCGAGGCGCGAAAGATCACGCCGCCAATGGCGATGGCCGCAAGCGCAAGCGCGCACCCCCGCAGGATGACGCTCAAAAACCCGAAGAGGTCGACCAGCAGATCCACAAGCGCTCAACCGCCGCTGGAAACATCGAACTTGAGGCGCCCCCGAGTGATGTGGCCATCCGTGCTGAGGACATACCACTCGAGCACATAGCTGCCATCGGCAAGCCCCCGGGCCGCTGCCCGGAGATGATTCGCGGGCGCTGTCGGATCAATATCCAACGGCGTGGGCGTTCCAGCGTCGTCAAGCACGGCGAGTCGCGACCGACTGGCATCGACACGACTGTTGAATTCGAGATCGATGGGGACATCAGGGCCCGGCACGTGGGCCTTCGCCTGTGGTTTGGCAGTTACGACGATGGCATGCGCGAGCACGTCACCGGGCACATTGAGCCCCATCAGAACCAGTATCAGTACTGCGATGCGCGCCGGCACCGCGCGCCTGAAACCTCGATAGAACATCCTTATTTCCTTCCGGTATCACGCGCCTCGCGGGCGTCGAGTGCGGCCATCAGGGCCGGCAGCACGAGCAGCGCGCTCAGGATTGCGTAGCTTAGCGAGACGCTAATCAAAATTCCCATGCCTGCCATGCCGGGATGGCCCGAGACCGCGAGTACACCGAAGGAGGCAATGGCGGTTAGTCCACTAAAGAGAATGGCGCGCGGCGTACTGCTTTCCAGCAGAGCGTGCACGTCGTGTCCGCTACCTTTGCGGACCACTAGGTATGCACCGTAGGCATTGTTGAGGCCGATGAGCAGAGGCAGGGCGATGATGTTCGCGAAATTGAAGGGCACATCAAACACCACCGACGTGCCCACCGTGAGGAGCATCGCCACCACCAGCGGGGCGGCGATGAGCAACGCATCTTTCAGACCATGGAGGACGAAATGGTGCAATGCCAATGTAAGCAACAAAGCCCACAGGGAAGCTGCTACGCAGGCACGAATCACGGCGCGAGCGCCTTCTGTCAGCTCAACCGGTGCGGCAGTGGCGTCGGGCGCCAATGCCCGCACGGCGTCGGCAAAGGATTCCATTGCGCCCGGTTCGTTGAGATCGTGACTTGGCATCACCTGGATCCGGGCCTGACCATCCGCGGCAATGAAACTCTCGCGCAGCGTCGGTGGTAAATCGTCCAGCTCGATTTCCGTTGCCTCCAACAGCTTCGAAAGGCGGGCGAGCGTCGCCGGCAAATCGCCGATCAGTTGCGCGCGCAGGGCGGGCAGCGCGCCGGAAAGCCCGCCCGCACTGTCGGCCTCACGCGCCAGTGCTGTATCGAGTCGGTTCAGGCTGCTGCTGAACGCCTCTGTCTGACCCCCTCGCTGTCTCGCTTCCGCGATGGCCGTCCGAAAGCGCGCCACCGCGTCCTCTTCATCTTTTGCCGACACTGCCTCCAGTTCGGTGTCTGCATCGAGCGCGCCCGCAAGTGCCAGCGCCATGCCTTCGATGATGGCCAGCTTGTCGGCCTGCGCGCCCGGGACATAGCTGTCGAGTGTAAGCGCCATGTCGACTTCGGGAAGTGCCTCGAGTGATTTTGCAAGCGTGACGGCCGCAGGCAGCGAAGGCGCAAGGATCTGGATGGGGTAGGGCGAGCTCTCTGCATCGCGCGCCAGATCTCGGAACGCGGTAACGCCCTCGGTCGCGCCGTCTTTAAGGTTCAGCGGATTTAGGTCGAAGCGGGCGAAAGGCAAGGCAACGAGGCTGCCGACAACCAGAAGGCCGGAAATCACCAGCACGGGGCGCCAATGCCGTTGCACGAAATCCGGGGTGTCGGTAGGGCGCGTTTGCGCGCGCGGGCGCCGTCTGGGCATTGGCAGACAGCGCAGCAGTGCGGGCAGGACGGTGAGGTTGGCAAACCATGCGATGACCATACTGAAGCCCGAAATGAGCCCCAGTTGAGCCAGCCCAAGGTAGGCCGTGGGAACAAAGCACAGGAAGCAAATGGCCGCACCGACGGCGGCTAGCGCAAGTGCCCCGCCCGCGCCGTTGGCCGCCGCGACGAGGGCCGCGTCACGCGCAAGCCCGCGATCGGTTTCTTCCAGATAGCGCATGGTGAACTGGATCCCGAAATCCACCCCCATGCCGATGAAGAGCACCGCGAAACACACCGAGATGATATTGAGTGCACCCACCGCGAAGGACGCGAAGGCGGCGGTCCAGATGAGACCGAAGGCTAGCGTGACAAGCACGCCGGTGACGAGGACCGGGGAGCGCAAGCCAGCCACCAACACCACTGCTACCAGCAGGAAGGACAGTGCCGTGGTCAGCGACGCTTCGTCGGCAACGGTGTCGAGCTCCTCGATGTCCATCACCGCCGGGCCGGTGAGGCGGTAGCGTACTTCGCGGTGCTGTTTGCCCAACTCATCCAGCAGTTCGCGCAGTGCCTCGATCGCGGGTCCCTCAGGCTGAAAATCGCGGTTCGCCTCGACAGGGTCGATTAGCACAAACGCACGCTGCGTTATCGAGCCCTGCGCTCGATCGTCAGCGAAGAGCTCATCTCGCCAACGCACGGGACGGGTGTCACCTTGCGCGAGTCGGTCCAGTGCGTCGCTGATGCGATCAAACATCCGTCGCAGCATGTCCTGCTGACTGGCGTCCAGTGTGCGTGCCAAGCCTTCGCCTAGTGTCGTGAAGATGCCACGCAGTGAGGGATCGTGGGCGAGCGTGCCCAGGAAAGGCTCTGCCGCCTGCAGCCGCTCGTCGAGCGCCCACAGTGCATCGGTGTCCAGATAGAGCAGACCATGGGTTGCAAAGAATTCACCGCCGCCCGGTTGCTCTACCCGCTGGGCGATATCCGGGCGCGCCATCAGGGCCGTGGCCACCGCATCGCCGGCCTCGGCCACGGCACCAGCGCTGTCTCCCTCCGCAAACACCACCACTGCGCCAGGCAAATCCGGGAAGGCCGCGCGATATCGCCGATGGGCCTGCCGGTGAGGCAGGCTGGGGTCGAGCATGTTCGAGGTATCGGTGTCGATGGCGATATGGCTGGCGGTGTAGTGCAAGGCGGCCCCCGTGGCGAGCACGGCGAGCAATAGCACAATCCACGCATGGCCGATCGCACGGGCGACGAGCGCGGCGGTCAGGCGACCCGGAAGACTCCTCAGGCTTTGCTGCATGGTATGGATTTCGCGGACGCGGTCGGAGGGATGAACGATACGACGACAGAGATAAGCGCGTAGGCGGGAGGATACGCAAAAACGACGGCGCTTTCAGCCCGGTGCAGCGAAGGACGCTTGCATGCCGCGCGGCCCTGCGTTCAACTCCCGGCTTCCCCGTGCAACGAAAGCCAAGCCGTGTCTCATTTCTTCGCGCCTGCAGCCGCGCGCCTGTTCGGGGTCTGCGTGCTCGCCACCGATCGCTCCCTGTCCCCACCGGCGTTGGCGCGCGCCGTCGAAGCGCGTGGCATCGACATGCTGTTTTTGCCGGAAAATAGCCACATGCCAGTCAACCGGCGCAAGCCGTGGCCGGCAGCGGAAGGGCTCATCGATCCGCTGTCGCGTCTGTATGACCCTTTTGTGGCCCTCAGTGCAGCTGCAGCCGTAACCGACCGCCTGCTTCTTGGCTTTGGCGTTTGTCTTCTGACGCACCGGGATCCCATCAACACGGCCAAGGCCGTTGCCTCACTCGACTTGCTGTCTGGCGGCAGGGTGATTCTGGGCGTGGCGGGTGGCGCGCTGGACGAGGCCATGCGCAACCACGGGTCTCCGTTCAAGCAACGCTGGCAGATCGTGCGTGAACGCACACTCGCCATGCGTGAGATCTGGCGGGGCGATCCTGCGGAATTTCACGGAGAGTTCGTGAGCTTCGATCCGTTGGTGTCTTACCCCAAGCCCCTCCAGCCTGCGGGCCCACCCATCTGGATCGGATCGAATTCCAAATGGGTGCCGGATCGCGTGGCCGATTACGCTGACGGGTGGATCGTGTATCGCGGGCGCTATGAAGGGGATGCCGTGGCCGATCTCAAAGCAGCTTGTGCGCGGCGTGAGCGAGACTTCGATACCCTGTCCCTCACCTTGATGGATGCCCCATGGGATACGGATGCTTGTAATGGGTTTTTGGCGGACGGTTTCGCGAAATTGATCTTTCTGGTGCCGCCCGGCGTAACGGATATCGAGGCTGCACTCGATCGCGTGGCGGAAATCATCGCGCCGTTGCGCACGTCCGGGTCGACCAAACAATCTGCGGGCGCTTGAAACGCGGGATTCAGGTCCCCATGTAGGACTCATCGATGCTTTATGCATCTTCAAGCCTGCAAGGAGACTTTGTCATGACCCTTTCCCGCCGTGACCCTTGGTCGATGATCAATCGGCTGCAGGAAGATCTGCAGCGGCTCATGCCCTATCGCACCTCGGTGGTGGATGATGCCGATGGTTCTAACATCGCGACCAGCCGCTGGACGCCGCCGGTCGATATTCTGGAAGAAGACTCACGCTTCGTGATTCTGGCCGACATTCCCGGCGTCGCACCCGAATCCATCGAAGTGACGATGGAGGATGGTGTGCTTACCCTCAAAGGCGAACGCGGAGATGCTGCGGGTGAGGCGCGCGACGGCGCGCGTCGACTGGAGCGTATCAGTGGTGCATTCCATCGCCGATTCGCGCTGCCAGATGGCATCGACGCCGACGCGGTCACAGCGCAAGGCAAGCACGGGGTGCTCGAGATCTCCATTCCCAAACTGGAGAAGGCACGCCAGCGTCGCATCACCGTTCAATAAGTCTGAAAACGCCGCCGCCGGGACTCCGTGTTCCGGCGGCGCGCGAGAAATCATCGCCCCACAACTCCCGGAGCCTTGGATCAGAGCGGTGGCATCGCGATGCCTGCTTGCTGATAGATTGTCTCGAGCGCCTTCAATGCGCCGGCATGACCCTGTCGGGCGGCTGCCCGAAACCACGTAATCGCCGCGGCCTCGTCCGGCGTCTTTCCGCTAAGCCAAGCCTCGCCTAGCGCAAACTGAACGTCCGCGTCATCTGAGCCCTTTGCTTTTTCCAGCCACATGAGGGCTTCGTCTTCAGATCCTGCCAAACGCGCGCGCTGTGCGAGCGCGAGATGCGCGCGCGCGTCGCCGGCGTCGGCCAGAACCTCGAGTTCGCCTTTGGTCAGTCCGGCATAGTCGCGCGCCGGGCCTGGGGCAGACGGCGAGGGGACGGATGGGGAATCCAGTGCGGGTGCAACAGGGGCCGGGCCCTCGTTCGCCGTGTCCGGCGCCGGCAAGGCCTCCGGCGGCAGCGGCGCTTGCACCTCGGGTTGCGTTGCCTGCGGAACGGGCGCCCCATCCAGACCATCGAGGCGAATCCCGTGCGCCCGTGCGAGTTCGATGGCGGTCAACTCGTCGCTGGACAGGGTGGCCGGGACTTCTCCCACCACGGCCTCCGGGGTGACGGACGTGTCTTCATCGCTGTCGGCATCCGCGGTTTTCTCCGTGGCGTTCGTGGCCGGCGGCAACTCGACGGGCAGGGCGCCGGTCGGCGGCATCGGAAGCGTCTCGGGCGGCGTCATGCCAGCGGCGCGGTAGAACTCGTTCACGTTTTTGCGGGCCAGTTCGTGACCCTGTGACGCTGCCTGTCGGTAATACGTAAATGCCCAGTCGTCGTCTTGGGGCACACCCTCGCCCATCAGATAAAGGTTCCCCAGATTGAACTGGGCCTCGGCATTGCCGGCCGCCGCGGCCCTGGCATAGAGCGCCGCCGCCTGGGTGGGGTCGCGCGGAACGCCCTCGCCTTTCTGGAGCAGGGCGCCCAGCCGCGTCATGGCTTCGGCATCACCGACATCGGCAAGCGCCTGATAGGCCGCGACGGCTGCGGAGAGGTCGCCGCGTGTGCGAGCCGCGTCCGCCTCCTCGAGAGGCGTAGCAGCGTTGACTGCTGTGCCAAGTGAAAAAAGTGTAGCGAGAGCGTAGGCGCGCACCGGG
>JBIKOF010000080.1:0-7010 GCA_044358205.1 Gammaproteobacteria bacterium
AAAGTCGATCTGGGTGCAGAGGTTAATCAGCTCGTGGCTGAACTGGCCGACGCCCGCACCGCCCTCGCGGCCATCACCGCACAGATGAAAACGGATGCGGTGGCGCTTGCGCAAATCAACGAGGCATCTGACGCGGCACGCAAGGCGCTGGAGGCGGCGCGCGCCACTGCCGCGCCGGGCACAGGGCCGGCCGCGACAAGACAAGACGTCGCGACCCTCAGGGCGGCGGTGCGCAAGCTCGAGCTGGAGCGCAAGGCACTGCTCTCCGAACTCAACGAGAAATCGAACCAGGTTCGAAGTCATGCGGGCGACGGCAACCGCGAATACCTCACGGGCATTCGCATGAATGGCCGACGTACGCTCATCCTGCTCGACAGCTCGGCCAGCATGCTCGACGAGACCATCGCCAATGTGCTCCGGCGCCGCAATCTGGAGGGCGATGCCCATCTGCGCGCCGAAAAATGGATGCAGGCGGTGGACACGGTGGACTGGATCACGGCCCGCCTGCCGCCGGGCAGTGAATTCCAGGTGTATGCGTTCGGAGAGGAAGTGACGCCGATCCTGGAGGGCACACGCGGCCGCTGGCTATCCACCGACGACAAGGCCGCACTCGCGGCCACCATCAGCGCCGTGCGCGGATTGCGGCCACAGGGCGGCTCGAACCTCGCCAAGGCGCTTCAAGTGGTACGCACGCTCCAGCCGCAGGCCGATAACGCTTTTCTCATCACGGATGGACTTCCTACCCAGGGACTCTCGGGTAACCGCCGCACGCGCGTCTCGGGCGAACAGCGCGTGCAGTACTTCGAAGAGGCCCGCTCGCAGCTGCCCGGCGGCACCCCGATGAATGTCATCCTGCTGCCGATGGAAGGCGACCCCATGGCGCCGTGGGCCTACTGGGGTCTTGCGATGGCGAGCCGCGGCTCGTTTCTGACACCGGCCTACGACTGGCCATGAAACTCGTTCGACGCGAACCACCCGAAATCGGGATCTCCTTCCTCGATACGATTACCTGTGGCATCGGCGCGGTGATTCTGCTGATGGTCATCACCACCACGCCTCCCCCGGCGCCGGAACTGCCGGTGGCCGATCCGCGCGAGGCGCAGATTACCGGCCTGCAACGGGAGGTCTCGGCGCAGCGCGCGGCGGTCCGCGGGGCGTCCGCCAACCTCGAACGCCAGCGCAGCGAACTTGCCGCGGCGCGCGAAGCGCTGAAGCGCACCGAAGAAACACGTGAACGCCTGCTCGCCAGTCAGGCTCAACTGGGGCGCGCAGCAGAGGAAGCGGCACTCAACGCCCGAGTGAAGGGCGAACTCGAAATTGCGCAGCAGCGCCTCACCGAGGAGATGCAACGCCTGTACACGCAACGCAACCGCGTCCGCCCAGAAAACTACATCGGCGGCATCCCGGTGGACAGCGAGTACATCGTATTCATCATCGACACCTCCGGCAGCATGTTCAATTACGCCTGGCCGCGGGTGCTGGACCAGATCCTGCAAACCCTGACCGTGTATCCGCGTGTGAAGGGACTGCAGGTAATGAACGATGAAGGCAGCTACATGTTCCCCGAGTATGCGGGGCGATGGATCGAGGACACACCGAGCCGGCGCCGGGAAGTGATTGAACGCCTGCGGACCTGGGATGTATTCAGCAACTCCTCGCCTTCCGAAGGCATCGAGGCTGCGATTCGCCAGTTCTATCAGCCTGGTCGCAAAATCAGCCTGTATGTTTATGGCGATGAATTCACCGGGAAATCGATCAGTCAGGTGGTGAGCTTCGTGCAATCCCTCAACCGCCCCGCTGAAGGTGGCGCCCCGCTGGTGCGCATTCACGCCATCGGATTCCCCGTGCAGTTTGCCAACGCCCCACCCTTGCAGATCACCGGCATCCGCTTTGCTGCCCTGATGCGTGAACTTACCCGGCGTAACGGCGGCAGCTTCGTCGGCCTCAACGCTTTCAGATGACCGTCAATTTCCCGGAGCCAATTTCATGAAACAACGCATGCCCTTCGACTTCCTCTTCATGCTGGGCTCACTGCTGGTGTCGGTGATCGTGGTGCATGCGATCTATACCGCTGTCATCCGTCCGTCGGCCGAAGAAACCCGGCAATCGTGGCTGGCACGCTGGGAGGTTGAACCGACATTCGCGCCCAAACCGGATCTTGCGATCATCCTGCATGATCAGGAGCCCGAAGCCTGTTTCATTCTGGCCGTGTGGGCAGGATTCATTCTGGGCTATCGCTGGCGCCTCTTGCGCCGGGAGCGCGCACTGCTGGAACAGGACTTCGTGGGTTTGTCCGAAGGTGAAGTGATCTTTCCAGAAGATGCCCATACGTTTGCGCGCGGGCTCGAACAATTGGCGCCCGTTGAACAAAAGCGCTTTCTACCCAGGACACTGAAGGTGGCCATCAACCGTTTCGGGGCGACGCGCAGCGTCCAGCACGCCGCGAGTGCGAGCAGAGATGAGTGCGAGTTCGAAGCAGCCCGACTGGATGCCGAACTTTCGCTCATCCGATTTTCGGTCTGGGCCATTCCCGCCGTGGGTTTCGTGGGCACCGTGCGCGGTATTGGCGCAGCGTTGCAACAGGCGCAGCGCGCGGCGGCTGGTGATGTGACCGGGGTTACCCAGGGCCTCGGTATCACCTTCAACGCCACCCTGGTTGCGCTGAGTCTGTGCATCATCGTGATGTTCTTTCTGCACCAGCTTCAACTGCTGCAGGACAGGCTGGTGCTCGACACCAAGACCTATGTCGACGATTCGCTGATTAGGCATCTGCGCGAGCACCGACCCTGATCCGGAAGCGCATCGCGATGGCTAAACTGCAGAGGGCGTAAAACAGGCGTTGCACGCCGGACCATCCGGGGAGGATAAAAGTCATGGAAAACGTCGCTATCACTGGCCTGGGAGTCATCTCCTCCATCGGTCTGGACATCCAGACCTTCAACGCCAATCTGCTCGCGGGCAAGGTGGTTGCGGGCCCGGCCCCGTGGCCGAAGGATCACGAAAATATCTGGATGTCGCTGATTGAGGGCTTCGATCCTGGCGTGTGGATGGAAGACCGCGTGGTGCGCAACAGTGCGCCCTTCGCGCACTACGCACTCGCCGCTGCTGCACAGGCCGTCGCAGACTCCGGTCTGGAAGCGTTCGACCCTCTGCGCACGGCGGTGGTGGTGGGTAGTGCGCTGGGCGGTGTGGACTGCTACGCCGAGGATCAGGCGCGCTTCGACGCCGATGGTCCGGGCGGTATCTCGTCGAAATTCATGGCCAATTCGCTGCTCAACATGCCAGCTGCACACCTGTCGCTGCGCTATGGCCTGCACGGCCCGCAGCTTGCCATCGCGACCGCCTGTGCCTCGTCGCACGACGCCATGGGGATTGCGGCCCGCATGATTGAGTCGGGCGAAATCGACGTCGCCATCACTGGGGGTACCGATTGCGCCATCAGCCCCTTGGTGTTCTTCGGTGCCCGCAACAATCGCATGTTCACCCCTCAGCCCGACCCGCTGAAAACCTGTCGCCCCTTCAATGCCGAACGCTTTGGCGTGATGCTCGGCGAAGGTGCGGGCATGTTCGTGTTGGAACGCGCCGACCGGGCACGCCAGCGCGGGGCGCGTATCCATGCCCGTCTGCGCGGCTACGCCACCTTGGCCGATGGCTATCACCCCTCTTCGCCAGAGCCCGAAGGTCGTTGGGAACAGCGCGTGATGGAGCTTGCCATCGACAGTGCTCGGCTGCCCGGCGGCGCGGCGGACGTCGATGCGGTGGTGGCGCACGGCACCGGGACACCGGTGGGTGATATCGCCGAACTGGCCGCACTCAATCGTCTTTACGGCAACCGCGCCACGCCCATGCGCGTGATGTCGCCAAAGGGAAACTTCGGACATCCCCATGGTCCCGCGGGCGCGCTGGGTCTGCTCGCCGGACTGTTCAGCATGCAGCAGCGCGCACTGATGCCGACGGCCGGCACCCATCATCCGAGCGAACTGATGCCCGAAGTCGATCGCTTGCATGCCGTCATCGGCGCACCTGCCGAGGGCCGCATCGAGGTTTTGCAGGTGAATGCCTTCGGCTTTGGCGGCCAGAACTCGTCGCTGATTGTGAGTCGGGAATAATTTCATGCGCGCCCTGCTTACCCTGGCCGATGCCGTTGCCACCCATGCACGGCTCTCGCCCACCCGTCTGGCGGTGCGCGATTCACGGCGGATGCTGAGCTACGAAGACTGGCATCAGCGCAACGAGCGTCTGGCTGCCGGACTGCGCAGCCTGGGCCTCGCGCGAGGCGACCGGGTGGGTGTGATTGCCTACAACTGTCTCGAGTGGATGGAAATTTACGCCGGGATGGCGCGCGCGGGCCTGGTGGTGGTGCCGCTTAATTTCCGCCTGACCGGCCCCGAGATTGCCTACATCCTGGGCCACGCCGAGGTGGGCGCAGTGATCGCGGGCCCGGAGTTCGTGGCTACCGTAGAGGATGTGCGCGCGACGTTGCCCCTGCCGCCTGCGCGTTTTATCGCGCTGGGAAAAGGCGCCCCCGCAGGATGGTCAAGCTATGAAACGCTGATGGCCCAAAGTCCAAATGCGCTGCCGATGGAGCAGATTCGGCCAGAGGAAGTCGCAGCGCTGATGTATACCTCGGGGACCACGGGGCGGCCGAAGGGCGCCATCCGCAGCCATGGGGCGAATGCGCTCATTGCGTGGGCCACGATCATGGAAATGGGATTTACGGCGGCGGACACAGCCCTGCTGGTGATGCCGCTCTGCCATGCTAACTCGCTCTATTTCGCGACAACCTTCGCGCATGTCGGCGGAACCTGTCATATCGATGACCGCCGAAGCTTCGACCCCGAAGCCCTGTTGGGCACCTTGGCCAACGAGCGTGTGACGTTTACCTCGCTCGTACCCACGCACTACATCATGCTGCTTGCCCTGCCGGACGCTGTCAAAAATCGCCACGACCTGCGAGCCGTGGATAAATTGATGATTTCCTCGGCACCTGCGCGCCAGGATACCAAGCGCGACATCATGCAGCTGTTCCCCAACGGCAAACTCTACGAGCTCTATGGTTCCACCGAGGCGGGCTGGGTGACCTTGCTGCGCCCGGAGGAACAGTTGGCCAAGCTCGGATCGGTAGGGCGCGAATGGGCCGGTAGCGCAGCGATCCGGCTGCTGGATGAATCGCGTCAGGAGGTGGCCGACGGCGAAGTGGGAGAGCTTTTCTCGCGCACCGCCTATGTATTCGATGGCTACTGGCGAAATCCGGAAAAAACGGCCGAAGCCTTCGAAGGGGCATGGTGCTCGGTGGGCGACATGGCCCGCCGCGACTCAGAGGGCTATCTGTGGCTCGTCGATCGCAAGAGCAACATGATTATCAGCGGCGGTGAGAATGTGTACCCCACCGAGGTGGAGGGCGTGCTGGGCGCGCATCCGGCAGTGCGCGACTGCGCAGTGATTGGACTTCCACACGAAAAGTGGGGCGAAACGCCCTTCGCCGTGATAGTGCTGCACGGCGGTTCCGCGGTTGATGAAGACGCCCTGCGCCAATGGTGTCGGGAGCGGCTGGCCGGCTACAAATGCCCGAGCGGTTTCGATTTCATCGCAGAGGATGCCATGCCACGCACTGCGACCGGCAAGATTCAGCATCGCCTGCTGCGTCAGCGGTATGCGAGGTAAGCGCGCGGGTTGGCATTAACTGATGGCACGCGTTGCTTCAGCTCACCCGGCCAGAACGTCCCGCGCCAAGGCATCCAGCTCGCGCAGAATCTCGTCGGTATATCGACCGTTGATCCAGATAGTGACCTGCTCCACGCCAAGTGCGGCGAAAGCATCGATGTCCGCGCGCTTGCGCCACTGGTGCTGCGCACCGAACACCGTCACGCGCAGGCTCGCCGGATCCCGGCCTGCCGCGGTCGCTATCTCGCTGAGCTGGTTCATGCCATCGACAACCTGCGCCACGTTCTGCACGACCGGCAACCAGCCGTCACCGTAGCGAACGATGCGATTGAAAACCCGCTTCGCCCACTGATCGCCAAACATGATGCCGCCCAGATACACGGGCGGGTGCGGACGTTGTACCGGCTTTGGGAAACAGCGCACGGGCGGAAAATCGTAGTACTTGCCGTGATACTCGGAGACCTCGTCCATCCAGCAGGTCTTCATGACCTCGATGGCCTCGCGCACCTGCGTCCAGCGATGTTCGAAGTCCCCACCGAGAATTTCTGATTCTTCCTTGTTCCAGCCAGCGCCAATGCCAAAGTGGAAGCGTCCGCCGCTGAAGCTGTCGAGCGAGGCGATCTCCTTGGCCAGATGCAGCGGGTTTCGCTCCGGGACCAGGAGCACGCCGGTACCAACTTCCAGGCGTGTGGTCGCCGTTGCCGCACGCATCAAGGCCACGATGGGATCCGGCATCTTCCAGAGGTAGTCCGGATCCGGTGCGCCGGGTCGCGGGTTACCGGGATACGGCGTGGAGTACTGCACCGGCAGGATGAGGTGGTCCGGCACCCAGTAGGAGGCAAAGCCCAGATCCTCGGCGTGTTTTGCCACGATTGCGGGATCGGCCTCTGCATCGGGCAGGATTGAGAATATTCCGACCTTCATGAGCGGTGCCTCCGACTTGTCGCTGGGATGGTGTGTCGCTTGCCGGACCAGACGTTACACTGGGCGCTCGCTTTTCACATCCAGAAAGGAGCCCGCCATGGGGGCAGCCGGCGAAGTTGGCAGCACCAAGCTGTTCGAGAACGACGACATCATTCTCTGGGAATTCGTGCTGGAACCTGGCGAGACCACTCCGGTGCACACCCATCGACATGACTATGTGTGGTATGTGCTGGAAGGCACCAAGCTCGAGGTCTTCGACAAGGACAACCAGTATCTGGGCGCCTTCGATGCGCCGACCGGTGCCATCTTCCCGCTTCGACTGGAAGGGGATGAACTGGTCACGACGGACGACAAGGGGATCCGGGCGCCCGCCACCCATGCGGCCCGTAACGGGGGACCTACCCGCTATCGCGAAATTCTGG
>JBIKOF010000081.1:0-7007 GCA_044358205.1 Gammaproteobacteria bacterium
CCCATCATCGAGCATCCGGATGTCAAGCGGATGCTGCTGACCATGAAATCGGGTGCGGAAGCGATGCGTGCGCTTGCCTATGTGTGTGCGCTTGCGTTCGACCTGGGTCAGGTGCACCCGGATGCCGCGACGGCAGCCTACTATCGCCGCCGGGGAGACTTGCTGACCCCCATCGTGAAGGGATGGTGCACGGAATACGGGCTCGAACTTGCCTCGGTCGGGGTTCAGGTCCATGGGGGCATGGGTTTCATCGAGGAGACGGGCGCTGCGCAGTTCCTGCGAGATGCCAGGATTACGACGATCTACGAGGGGACCACGGGGATTCAGGCGCAGGATCTCGTTGGCCGCAAAACTCTGCGGGATGGCGGGGCCGCGTCCCGCGAACTGATTGAGGAAATGCAGAGAGACGTCGCAGGCTTGAATACCTCGGCACCGGCCGCACTGCAGCCGGCTGTGGCCGAGCTGGCGCGGGGGATTTCCGAACTGCAATCCGCGCTGGACTGGGTGCTCTCTGCCGGGGGCGCAGATCCGCGCGCGGTGGCCGCAGCCTCGACCTACTACCTCAAGCTCTGGGGCGTGGTGACTGGCGGTTGGTTGCTGCTGAAGACCGCGGCATTGTGCGTTGCCGACGACACCGTGGCAGCGCCCTATCGCAAGGCAAAGGAGCGCGCGGCGGTTTTCTTTGCCACGCATGTGCTGACTCAGGCGGGGGCGCTCGCGCGCACCATGCGTGAGGGCGCTGCGCACGTTCTCGTCGATACTGCAGAAGCCTTTGCCCTGACCACCTGACCACGATTTCGGTCACCCCGCAGGCGCCACGTCCTGCGGGGTGACCTCGCCTCATGTCCCGGGCTTCTGCTATGGTGCGCCGTCTCCCGCGCGCATCCCGAGGACAGAGGTTTCCATGACGTGGCCCACCCTTCAGGCATTCGAGGAACGCCTTTCCGCCTGGTATCTCCGGCGCTGTCAAAACATTGCCGATCTCCGACGGGTCGCCCACTGGCGCGTTCCGGCGCCCATGTTCCATTACATGGATGGGGCGGCCGAAGACGAGGTGACCTACCGACGCAATGCCAGTGACTTTGACGCCTTGGAGTTGCTGCCACGCTCACTCATCGACATCTCCAATATCGATCCGTCGACTACGGTCATGGGTCAGCGCATCGAGATGCCCGTCATCCTTTCGCCCACCGGCATGTCCCGCCTCTTCCACTGGGAGGGCGAGCGTGCAGTAGCGCGCGCCGCGGCACGCGCTGGCACCATCTATTCGCTATCGACCGTCGGAACCCACTCCATCGAAGAGGTCGCAGCCGAGAGCAAAGGCCCGAAGTGGTTCCAGATTTACGTGTTCAAGGATCGCGGGCTGGTCACTGAATTCATTCAGCGCTGCCGGGAAGCTCAATATCACGCGCTCTGCCTGACGATCGACCTGCCTATCACTGGCAAGCGGGAGCGCGATTTCCGCACCGGCATGACCTTGCCGCCGACCTTCACCCTGCGCAGTTGGCTGGATTTTTTGCTGCATCCGATCTGGTCGCTCACGTTTGCGACATCGGCGCCGTTTTCCATGGCCAACGTGGCCCATCGAGTGCAGACGGTCGATGCTGAAAATGTCGAGACCCTCATGAACTACATCGGCAGCCAGTTCGACCGCACGGTCACGTGGGCGGATGCCGCCGCCATGGTGCAGGAGTGGGGGGGACCTTTCGCAGTGAAAGGCATTCTGACCGTTGACGATGCCTTGCGCGCCATCGATATCGGAGCCACCAGTCTTATCGTGTCCAATCACGGGGGACGCCAACTCGATCACTCGCCCACACCCATCGATGTCCTGCCCGAAATCGTCGAGGCCGTGGACGGACGTGCCGAGGTCATTCTGGACGGCGGCGTGCGGCGTGGGACCGATGTCCTGAAGGCACTTGCGCTCGGCGCACGAGCCTGCATGACCGGTCGCTGCTACCTCTATGGCTTGGGAGCCGGTGGTGAAGCTGGCGTCGACAAGGCGCTGCACATCCTGCGAGATGAAATTGTGCGCGACATGGCGCTGCTTGGTACCCGTAACATTCAGGAGATTACCCGCCATCATGTGCGCCGACGTCGCGGACTTTGAAACAGACATCCCAACGCTGAGGCGTATCCTTGCCGAATGCCGAACCATTGCCGTGGTCGGCCTGTCGGCTCAATGGCATCGCCCCAGCAACTTCGCCGCGAAGTACATGCAAGAGCATGGCTACCGTGTCATCCCGGTGAACCCTGCCTACCCAGAGGTTCTGGGCGAGACCTGCTATCCGAACCTCGAGGCGATTCCCCATCCGGTGGACATGGTGGACTGCTTCCGCGCGGCCAGCGAGATTTTGCCATTGGCCAAAAGTGCGGTTGCGATAGGTGCCAAGGTGCTCTGGATGCAGCTCGGGGTCATCAACCTGGAAGCTGCGGCGTTCGCGCGCGAGCATGGTCTGGAGGTGGTCATGGATCGCTGCGTGAAGATCGAACATGCACGTCTTTTCGGCGGGCTCAACTTCGTCGGCGTGAACACCCGGGTGATCTCGGCCAAACGCCCGCGTTTCGTGGCGAACTGAACCATGGCCGACCGTAAATTCGGGTTTGAAACCCTTTGTCTACATGCTGGCCAGATTCCCGATGCGAGCACGGGCGCGCGCGTTGCCCCCATTTACCAGACCACGTCTTATGTGTTCGACAGCGCGGACCACGCAGCGAGCCTGTTCAACCTGCAGACCTTCGGCAATGTCTATACCCGGCTCTCCAACCCCACCAATGCGGTGTTTGAGGAGCGTATGGCTGCCCTCGAGGGTGGGCGCGCTGCACTGGCCGTAAGCTCGGGCATGTCGGCGCAGATGGTGGCACTGCTTACCTTGCTCGAAGCCGGTGATCATCTGGTCTCGTCGCGCAGCCTTTACGGGGGCACCTATTCCCAGTTCGATGTCAGTTTCCGGCGTCTGGGGATAGAGACGACGTTCGTTGACATCGATGATGCCGATGCAATCGCTGCCGCAATCACGCCGCGCACCAAACTGGTCTATGCCGAGACCCTAGGTAATCCGCTGATCAACGTACTCGACATCGAAATGGTGGCGGGCGTTGCCCACGCGGCTGGCATTCCGCTGGTTGTCGACAATACCTTTCCCACCCCATATCTCTGCCGACCTATCGAATGGGGCGCGGACATCGTGGTTCATTCAGCTACCAAGTTCATCGGTGGCCACGGGACTTCGATCGGCGGCGTGCTCGTCGAGTCCGGCAAATTTCCGTGGGACAACGGGAAATTTCCCGGGATGACCGAGCCCTCGGAGGGATACCACGGCGTGAAGTTCTTCGAGACCTTCGGTGACTTCGGCTTCACGATGAAAGCCCGGGTCGAAACGCTCCGCACCTTGGGGCCTGCACTCAGCCCCTTCAACGCATTCCTCTTCCTGCAGGGACTCGAGACCCTGCCGCTGCGCATGGATCGACATTGCGCAAATGCCCAGGCGGTGGCCGAATTCCTGCTGGCCCACCCTCAGGTTTCGTGGGTGCGTTTCCCGGGTTTGCCGACGGACCGCTATCACGCGCGGTCGCGAAAATACCTGCCCAAGGGACCGAGCGCCATCATGTCCTTCGGTGTGAAAGGGGGCATGGCGGCCGGTGTGAAATTCATCGAGAACGTCCAGTTTCTCAGCCATCTTGCCAATGTCGGTGATGCAAAGACGCTCGTCATTCACCCGGCATCCACCACTCACCGACAGCTCTCAGAAGCGCAGCAGATCGCGGCGGGAGTCGGCCCGGACATGATTCGTATCTCTGTCGGACTGGAAACCCTCGATGACATCCTGTGGGACATCGATCAGGCATTGCACAAGGCAGCCAAGGCATGAACGAAGCACTCATCTCGCAATTTCGCGACATCGTCGGGGACGCCGGGCTGGTGCTTGGCGGCGATATCTCGGCGCGCAATATCCATGTCTGGCGACAGGAACCGGTGCGTGCGATGGTTATCGTGCGACCGGCCACTACGGACGAAGTCTCGCGCGTCCTCGCGCTCTGCTCGGCAGAGCGCCAGAGCGTGGTTGCCCACGGTGGCCTGACGGGCCTCGTGCAGGGCTGCAACGGCACCGAAGCTGACGTCGTGCTTTCGCTGGAACGCATGAACCACATCGAAGAGATTGACCCCGTAGGTCGGACCATGACGGTGCAGGCGGGTGTTCCACTGCAACTTCTGCAGGAAGCGGCTGAAAAGCACGGCCTGATCTTTCCGGTGGATCTTGGCGCGCGCGGCAGCTGCCAGATCGGTGGCAATGTGTCGACCAATGCGGGGGGTAATCGGGTTATCCGCTTTGGCATGACGCGCGACAATGTGCTTGGGCTTGAAGCGGTGATGGCCGATGGCACGGTCATTACCTCGCTCAACAAGATGATCAAGAACAACGCTGGTTACGATCTAAAGCACTTGTTCATCGGCACCGAGGGCACGCTCGGGATAGTCACGCGTGTCGTCATCCGACTGCGCGAGATGGCACTCGGGCAACAGACGGCTTTCGCCGCATTCGACAATTTTGCGCAGGTGTCGAGTTTCCTGCGGTTCATCGACCGTGCGATGGGGGGCGGCCTGTGCTCCTTCGAGGTGATGTGGCGGGATTTTTACGAACTCGTCACGACAGCCCCCTCGACCAACGCCCGCCCGGTGCCGGTGGAGCACACGCACTTCGTTATCTGCGAAGCGCTGGGCACTGGCCACGAGAGCGATGCCGAGCGCTTCGAGATGGCGATGGGCGAAGCGCTGGAGCAGGGGCTGGTGGTCGATGCGGCGGTGGCCAAGTCCGAACAGGAGCGCCGCGCCATGTGGCGCATTCGCGATTCCGTAGACCAGTTCTTCCGCTACGGCCCAGCCTTCCTCTACGACGTCAGCCTTGCCATCGGAGATATGGATGCCTACGTCACCGAGGTCAAGCAGCGTCTCACCGAAGCCTATCCGGACCACCATTGCTTCACGCTCGGCCATATCGGAGATGGCAACATCCATTTCGCGATAGCAGTTGGGGATGGCGGAGCCGACCACCATCATCGGGTCAATCTGTGTGTTTATGAGCCTCTGCAGGTCATTGGCGGATCGGTGTCGGCGGAACACGGCATCGGCACGGAGAAGGTGGCTTACCTGCCGCTTAGTCGTTCACCCGCCGAGATCGCGCTCATGCGCCACCTCAAGCACGCGCTCGATCCTCACGGGATACTGAACCCGGGCAAGATTTTTCCGCTCGCGTGAGCGGCGCTCGTGCTCTCGAGGCCGCTGGGCCAGTCTCTGCAGCGAACAAGCTGCTGGAGTGGGCTCAGAGAACAGCGCCCACGCGCATTTCAGTAGGCTGTACGGATTGGGACGGGCGCCTACGCCTGAAACAGCTTCCAGCGGCTTCGTTGTCCAAGCTCCTCGCGGACGGCACGGCGATGACCACCGCGATCTTCGCAACCGATACGGCGGAAGTCCCGATGGATACTGGGCTTTTTCAGGATCCGGCGCGCGGATATGCAGACGCCCGATTGGGGTTCGCGCGGGCCGCTTTTTTCCCCGATCCCTTGCATCATTCTGGCTCCGATGCTGTCGTTCTGGGCGAACTGCTCGCGCCGCACGCGATGTTCTGTCCCCGCGCGTGCGCGCTGGCTGAATGCGATCGCCTGGCCGCACTTGGTTTCGTAGCTCAGGTCGGATTCGAGTTGGAATGTCACATCCTTGCTGAAACGCCGGACCGTCTGCGCACCACCCCGCCGGCGAGTTTGCGTTCACACCCCGATTTCGTGCGGATGTATAGCGATGTGGGTCAGGCGCTCGCGGGGCCTCTGTTTGATGAAATCACCCGTCATGCCCACGCCATGGATATCGGGCTTGGGACGCTCCACGCGGAATTCAGTGGGCTGCTCGAGGCTACATTGAGTCCCAGTACGGGTGTGCAGGCTGCCGACCGCGCACTCTGCCTGAAGTCCATCATCAAGACTGCCGCGCGGCGTAAGGATGCGCTTGCTGTATTCATGGCGCGCCTGAGCGACGTGCACGAGCCGGCGGGGATGCATCTCAATCTTTCGCTGCGCGCGAGCGTCGGGGGAGATCCTGTTTTTTTCGATACCGCCGCGGGACATCTGTCCCCCGGCCCTGTGATGGCCGCGTTTCTGGGCGGCCTGCAGGCCTGCCTTCCCGATCTCTTTTTGTTGCTCGCACCCACGGTCAATTCGTGGAAGCGTTTTCAGGCAGCTGCATTCGTCCCCACCACCAATAGCTGGGGTGTCGATAACAAGACTGCGGCCTACCGCGTGGTGTTGGCTAACCCGCGTGAGACGCGAGTGGAAGTCCGACTGCCAGGCGCCGATACGCATCCCCATCTGGCGCTGGCGGCGGTGCTGGCGGCGGGACGCAAGGGTATCGAAGACCAGCTTCGACCAACGTCGGCGGTGATCGGTGACGCGCATGCGAGCGATGCCCCGGCGGGTCCCTGTTTTCCCGTCAGTTTCGCGGACGCAATCACCCGCTGGCGTGGCTCACGCTACGCGCGCGAATTTTTCGGCCCTGAATTCGTGCGAGCTTATGCGGACAGTCGTGCGTGGCAGTTGCAGCGTCTCGAACGCACAGTCACAGATTGGGAAGTACGACAATTTGCGGAGTGCGTATGACAGCAGCACCTGTTCCCAACCCTTACGAGTGTCTGTTCGAGGTTCGGCCCGAATGGCTGGATCCCAACGGTCACATGAATGTCGCGTTCTATCTGCGCGCCGTTGACGATGGCAGTAATCCTTTTTTCGATGACATCGGACTCGGCTGGGGCTATACGGCGGCGGGCGAAGGCTCGATTTTCGTAACGGGCTGCAATCTCGATTTTCACCGCGAGCTCTTTGCCGGTGATGAAATACGGGTGACCACCCGGCTGATCGACTGGAGTCCAAAACTGCTGCATTGCTGGGCAGAGGTCTTTCACGCCCGCGAGGGGTGGCTAGCCTCTACCGCCGAGACCCTCTATATGCATATCTCG
>JBIKOF010000083.1:0-6943 GCA_044358205.1 Gammaproteobacteria bacterium
TGAGTCCGAGGTCCGACTCCAGAATCGCCCGCTCGATGGCGCTGACAGTCCCCTTGTCCCAGGCGCTGACGACCAATGTGCGGGCATCTTCAACGGTGACATTGGCAGCGCGTCCGATGGGGGTGGACGTGCCGTAGAAATCGACGTGGACGTGATCCAGCAGGCTGGGGTGGGCGCGCCCTGTCCGGATTTTTGCCAGCTCGAGTCGGAAGCTCTCTACCGACTTATCCATGCGAGCCTGTGCGTCCTTGAGAATATCCTGCAGCATATTGCTATCTCGCGGTTACCAGAGTTCCAACATCATCGCCCAGCGCGGCGCGCACGAAAGCGCCCGGCTGCGTCATGTCCACCACCCGGAGCGGCATGCCGTTGTCACGGCACAGCACAACGGCGGTGGCATCCATGACCGCCAGCTTGCGGTCGAGCACTTCATCGTAGCCGAGCTGCTCGTAGCGCACGGCATCAGGATCCCGGTTGGGATCTGCGGAGTAGACCCCATCCACCTTGGTGGCCTTGATCATCAGTTCCGCGTTGACTTCGATAGCCCGCAGACTGGCTGCGGAATCCGTGGTGAAAAACGGATTGCCGGTGCCCGCGGCCAGCACCACCACCCGACCCTTCTCGAGGTGCCGCACGGCGCGTCGGCGGATGTAGTCCTCGCACACCGCGTTTATCTTGATGGCAGACATCACCCGTGCATGCAGCCCCACCCGCTCGAGGGCATCCTGGATTGCCAGCGCATTGATGACGGTGGCAAGCATTCCCATGTGATCAGCGGTGACCCGGTCCACACCCCGTTCGGCCAGACCGGCCCCCCTGAAAATGTTGCCACCCCCGATGACGATGGCAACCTGAACGCCAGCCTCAACGAGTTGGCTGACTTCGTCCGCAACCCGGGACAGGATGGCTCCGTCAATTCCGTGATCGCCATCGCCCATCAGGGCTTCGCCGCTAAGCTTGATGAGCACGCGGCGATAGCGCGGCGGAACAGCAGAGGTAGGCACGATACGTAATCTCCGGCCGTGGTCAGTCGGCGGCCCGTGCCTGTGCCTTGACTTCCTCTGCGAAGTCGACCGTCTTCTTCTCGATGCCCTCCCCCACTTCATATCGGGTGAAAGCCAGAACCTTGGCCTTGCCGGCGATGAGTTTGCCAACCGTCGTATCCGGATCTTTCACGAAAGCCTGTCCGAGCAGGGTAATCTCCGCCACGAACTTGCGTAGTTGTCCGGTGATCATCTTCTCAACGATATCGGCCGGCTTGCCGGAGGTTGCGGCCTGCGCAAGTCGAATTTCTCGTTCCTTGGCCAGCAGGTCGGCCGATACGTCCGATTCCGCGATGCAGGTCGGGTTGCTCGCCGCCACATGCATGGCGATATCGCGGGCCAGCTCCGGCGAGCCTCCTTCGAGGAGCACCAGCACGCCAATACGCTTCCCATGGCGGTAGGCTCCGAGCGTCTGGCCGGCGCCCGCGACGCAACGTTCGAAGCGGCGGATTGAGATGTTCTCGCCGATCTTCAGCACCAGCTGCTGGCGTGCGGACTCAACGGTCTCCGCGCCGCCTGCGAGGTTCGCGTTACCCAAGGCGGCAACATCCGCCGGGTTGCTGACCTGTACCGCATCCGCCACGGCATTGGCGAACTGAGTGAAATTCTCGTCGTTGGCAACGAAGTCGGTTTCGCTGTTGATTTCGACCAGCACCGCTGTGCCATCCCGTTCGGTGACCACTACGGCCCCTTCGGCAGCCACGCGACCGGCCTTCTTGGCGGCCTTGGCGGCGCCGGACTTGCGCAGGTGCTCTAGCGCGGCTTCGATGTCGCCGCTGGTTTCCACCAAGGCGTTCTTGCATTCCATCATGCCGGCGCCGGAGCGTTCGCGGAGTTCCTTCACGGCGGATGCACTGATCTGCATGGGTCTCTTCCTCAAAATTTTAAGTGATTACCGGCTCGAGCCGGTTACAAATACGAGAAAGGCCACCGCTGTGGCCTTTCCCTTGCGTCGCGTCCCGCAGGAGGCGCCTTACTCCTCGCTGGGCGCTGCCGCGTCGGCTTCGCCACCCGCCCGACGCCCTGGCGCCGGCTTGCGACGAGGTGCTGCGGGCACGACCCGCTTACGGCCGCGGCGATCATCTTCGGCGCCACGCTCGGCGCCCGCTTCCCGTCGGAGCGGGTTGCCGGCTTCGTCGAGTTCGACGAAGTCGTCCTGTCCACCCATACCGCCTGTGGTAATCGTCGTACGTGCGTCAAGGACGGCGTCGGCGGCTGCAGCGGCGTAGAGGTTGACGGCACTGATGGCGTCGTCATTGCCGGGGATAACGTAATCGATTCCGTCCGGCTTGCAGTTCGTGTCGACGATCGCAACGACCGGGATCTTCAACTTGTTCGCTTCGGCGATGGCGATTTTCTCGAAACCAACGTCGATGACGAACAGTGCATCGGGCAGGTAATCCATGTCCTTGATGCCAGCGAGTCCGAGGTGCAGCTTGTCGTATTCCCGGCGGATTTGCAGGGCCTCGCGCTTGGAAATACGCTCTAGAGAGCCGTTGTTGATGCGTTCCTCAAGCTCTTTCAGACGTTTGATCGACTGCTTGACGGTCTTGAAGTTGGTGAGCATGCCGCCGAGCCAGCGCCGGTTGACGTAAGGCATGCCGCAGCGTGCGGCTTCGCGAGCGACCGCTTCCTGGGCGGACCGCTTGGTACCCACGAATAGGACCTTGCCGCGACGGGCCACGATACGGCCGATGAAGTCCATCCCCTCGCGGAACAGCGGGAGGGTCTTCTCGAGATTGATGATGTGAATCTTGTTGCGGTCCCCGAAAATGTAGGGGGCCATCTTGGGATGCCAGAACCGGGTCTGGTGGCCGAAATGCACACCGGCCTCCAGCATCTGGCGCATGCTGACGTTGCTCATAAATTGTCTCCTCGACGGGTTGGGCCTCCACATGCCCTGCGACGCCATCGCGAACGGATTAACCGTTCATGACACCCAGCGCCGCAGCCTTGGACATGTGTGTGGTTTGGGCCTGCGGGCTAGATTGCCCGGAAGGCGCGCGCTTTATACCATGGAACACTTGTAGCAACAACGAGTTGGGAAGCTGTCCGCCCATGCCAGTCAGGATCAAGTCGGCCTTCGAGATCGAGCGGATGCGCGTCGCCGGACGCCTGGCTGCTGAAGTTCTCGAGATGATTGCACCCCACATCCAGCCCGGGGTCACGACCGACGCTCTGGACCGCCTCTGCCACGACTACATCGTCGAGGTTCAGGGTGCTATCCCGGCACCCCTCAACTACCACGGCTTCCCGAAGTCGATCTGTACCTCGGTCAATCACGTCGTCTGTCACGGGATCCCGAGCGACAAACGGCTGAAGGATGGGGATATCGTCAACGTAGACATCACCGTCATCAAGGACGGCTACCACGGCGATACGAGCAAGATGTTCTTCGTGGGGGCACCCGCCATCAAGGCCCAACGGCTGGTGGATACCTGCTATGAAAGCCTGGAGCTGGCGATCCGCATGGTCCGGCCGGGTGTGCGCCTGGGCGATCTGGGCTCGGCCATCCAGACCTTTGTCGAGGCGCGGAATTTTTCGGTGGTGCGGGAATACTGCGGCCATGGCATCGGGCGGGATTTCCACGAGGACCCACAGGTTCTGCATTACGGCCAGCCTGGGACGGGACTGGTGCTCGAGCCGGGGATGATTTTTACCATTGAACCCATGATCAATGTAGGCAAGCGGCAGGTTCGCCTGTTGCCCGATGGCTGGACGGTGGTCACGAAGGATCACAGTCTCTCCGCCCAATGGGAACATACGGTACTCGTCACCCCGGACGGCTTTGATGTCCTCACTGCGCGTTCCGAAGAAAGCTTCTCGCCGCCGGCATCGGACGCGGCCGCGTGAACCCGGCGACACCTGCCATTCCGCCCGCATCCCTCGCGGCGCTCCGACAGCGGACTGTCGGGGACCTGCCATCCATCGCCGAAGTCAAAGCCCTGCTACAAGGCTTCCATGCCGAGATGCGGGAGGCATTTTTTCAGGGCCTGCCGGCGGCAGACGTTGTGCACGCCCGCGCGCATGCCATCGACGGACTCATGAGTGCCCTGTGGCAAGTCTGCGGCCTCGCGGACACCGGAGCGACCTTGCTGGCAGTGGGCGGTTACGGACGCGGCGAGTTGCATCCGTATTCGGACGTAGACATCAGCATCCTCATTCCCGCCGGTTTCACCGAAGCAGCACGCTCCCGGGTTGAAGGATTCATCCGCTACCTATGGGATGTGGGTTTGGAAGTCGGCAACAGCGTGCGCACCATCGATGAAACCGTTGAGGCCGCGCGCGGAGAGATCACCATCATGACCAATCTCCTCGAGGCCCGTGTGCTCGAGGGACCCGCCGCTGCGTTCGAACACATGTCCGAAGCGCTAGACCCGACCCGGCTATGGAATAGCGAAGAATTCTTCACCGCCAAGTTCGACGAGCAGGACAAGCGGCATGCGCGCTACAACGATGCCTTCCAGCAGTTGGAACCCAACATCAAGGAAAGTCCGGGCGGACTGCGCGACATTCAGGTCATCGCATGGGTTGCGAACCGGCACTTCCAGACCCGGGGACAGGGCGGCCTCGGGGGGCTGGTGGGCCGTGGATTTTTGAGCGAAGACGAATTTACCGCACTAGAACGCGGGCAATCTCACCTGTGGAAAATTCGCTGTGCGCTGCATTTTCTGGCCGGACGCCGCGAGGACAGACTGCTCTTCGACCACCAGAAGCGGGTAGCCGAACTGTTCGGCTACACCGATGAGGCTCACAATCGCGCGGTCGAGAATTTTATGCGCGATTTCTATCGCACCGTGCGTGAACTGAGCCGGTTGAATGAAATCCTGCTCGGTCTTTTTCAGGAAGCCATCCTGCAGAAGGACCGCGCAGTGCGGACTTCCCCGCTCTCTCGTCGCTTTCAGGCACGAGGAAATTTTATCGAAGCCGTCAACGACAAGGTGTTCGCCAGAACGCCGCCCGCGCTGCTCGAAATTTTCCTGCTGATGCAGAAAAATCCGACGATTAAAGGCGTGCGCGCGAGCACCATTCGGCTCATTCGGGCGCACCTGCATCTCATCGACGAAAAATTCCGAAAAGACATCCGCGCGCGCAGTCTTTTCATGGAAATCATTCGGGAACCACGCAGAGTGGGACATGAGCTGCAGCGCATGCATCGATACGGTGTGCTATCCGCCTACATGCCCGCTTTTGCACGTATCGAAGGCTTGATGCAGTTCGATCTGTTTCATGTTTATACGGTGGATGAGCATCTGCTGTTCGTGGTGCTACAGATGCGGCGGTTCTCCTATCCGATCACGAGCGAGGATCAGTCCTACCTGCTGCGGCAGGCAATCGAGCGCATTCCGAAACTGGAGTTGCTGTATCTCGCTGGCTTGTTCCACGATATCGCCAAGGGTCGGGGGGGCGATCATTCGGATGGCGGTGCTGAGGAAGCCGCAGCATTTTGTCAGTTGCACGGCCTGAGCGCCTACGATACCCGATTGGTCGCGTGGCTGGTTCAGCATCACCTGCTCATGAGCAACGTGGCGCAGCGCAAGGACATCAACGATCCGGCGGTGGTGCGCGATTTCGCCGCAACCGTCGGCGACCAGATCCACCTCGATTATCTGTTCCTGCTTACCATCGCGGATATCCGCGGCACAAACCCCCGCTTGTGGACGAGCTGGAAGCAATCGCTGCTGTCTGAACTCTACCTCCTGACCCTGCGGCGCCTGCGTGGCTCCGGAAACTCATCAAGCGATCGCACACAGCGGGTCGAGGAAACCCGTAACGAAGCCCGTCAGCTCCTCGATTCGGGGCGGTTCCCCGAGCACGCGATCTCCCTGCTGTGGAGCACGCTCGGTGAGGAATATTTCCTGCGTCACCGCCCAAGCGAAATTGCCTGGCATACGGAGACAATCTTGTCCGCAGACGAAGATGATTTGCCGCTGGTGGCCGTGCGGAATTTTGAGCAGCGTGGCGGCACCTCAATCTTCATCTACGCCCATAACGTGGATTTCCTTTTCGCCATCTCGACCGCCGCGTTGGACCGCCTGCGACTGGACGTGCAGGACGCACGCATCATCACGTCCGAGGCGGACTACACGCTGGACAGCTACAACGTGCTGGATGCGGAGACGCGCAGTTCGGTAGACGACCCCATGCGCATTCAGGAGATCCAGTCCCGACTCCGCTCAGCCATCCGGGCGCATGAAATTCCGCAAGCGAGGCAACCTCACGCCGGCCAGCGCAAGCTGCAGCATTTCCGATTTGCGACCACCGTTGAGTTCAGCGACGATCCGGAACACGGTCGGACGGTGATGGAAGTCATCGCAACCGACCGCCCGGGGTTCCTCTCGCGCGTCGGATGGGCCATGCAGAATTGCGGGGTGCGCCTGCACGACGCGCGGATTGCCACCATCGGTGAGCGCGCGGAGGATTACTTTTACATCACCGACTTTTTCGACCAACCCGTTGCGGATCCTGCGCAACGGGCGCGTCTGCGGGAAAGCATCGTCAACGCACTGGACGCGTGAAAAGCCCCCCCGAGTCCGAAGAAGCCTTGCTGGTGGGCGCCCGAATGCTGGCGGGCCGACGTCTGGGCGAACTTGCTGCACAACTGGGCGTCCCACTACCGGCAAATAGCCGTGCCGCCAAGGGCTGGACCGGACAACTCATGGAGCGCGCGTTGGGGGCAGATGCAGGTAATCTTCCCCTCCCCGACTTCCAGTTGCTGGGCGTGGAATTGAAGACTATCCCGGTGGATAACCAAGGACGTCCACAAGAATCCACCTACGTCTGTCGGGCGCCGGGCGCGCCACAGCCGGGAAGTGAGTGGGAGGCCTCCACCGTGCGGATCAAACTGCGGCGCGTACTGTGGCTGCCAATTGAGGCGGCAACCGGCGCCACCATGTCCA
>JBIKOF010000084.1:0-6875 GCA_044358205.1 Gammaproteobacteria bacterium
CTCACAGATTCTGTCCTGGAGCCCCATGAGCCTGCTAATCAATCGCCGCGATCTCGCCTTCCTGCTTTACGAGTTTCTCGATCTGGAAGCCCTGGCGGGGCGCCCGCGTCATGCAGGGCAGGACCGCGCAGTCTGGGATGCGGTGATCGATGCCGCGGAGACCCTGGCCACCGATCAGTTCGCCCCGCATGCAGCGAAGGCCGACGAACACGAGCCCACCTTCGATGGTGAGCGGGTGCACCTCATTCCAGAGGTAAAGCAGGCGCTGGACGCGTATGTCGAGGCTGGCTTCATGGGCGCCTCGTTCGATACGTCGGTTGGCGGCATGCAGTTGCCGTGGACCATTGCCCAAGCGTGCGCGCTTTACTTTAGTGCAGCCAATGTCTCCACGGCGGCCTATCCCTTTCTGACGATCGCCGGGGCCAACATGCTCTGCAGCTTCGGCAACGAAGAGCAGCGGCGCAAATACCTGCCTGCGTTGGTCAGCGGGCGTTTCTTCGGCACCATGTGCCTGTCCGAACCGCAGGCCGGATCTTCGCTCGCGGATATCCGCACGCGTGCCGTGCCGCAGCCAGAGGGGCATTACCTCCTCACCGGTAACAAGATGTGGACCTCGGCGGCCGAGCACGATCTGGCTGAGAACATCCTGCATATGGTGCTCGCCAAGATTCCCGGTGGCCCGCCGGGGGTGAAAGGGATCTCGCTGTTTCTGGTGCCAAAATTTCTGGTCAATGACGATGGCAGTCTTGGTGCCCGCAACGATGCCTACATCGCGGGCCTCAACCACAAGATGGGCTATCGCGGGACGGTGAACACCGTTTTCAATTTCGGTGAGCACGGGAACTGTGTGGGCTATCTGGTTGGTGAGCCCCATCAGGGGCTGGCTTATATGTTCCAGATGATGAACGAAGCGCGGGTGGGTGTGGGACTGGGTGCCGTGGCGCTCGGTTACACCGGCTATCTGCATTCGCTGCGTTATGCGCGGGAAAGGCCGCAGGGTCGTCTGCCCGACAACAAGGACCCGTCGAGTCCGCAGGTGCCCCTCATTCGCCATGCTGATGTGAGGCGTTTGCTCATGGCGCAGAAAGCGGCGGTAGAAGGCGGGCTTGCGCTGGTGCTCTACTGCGCTTGGTTGCTCGACCTCGAGCGAACCACCGATATTCCGGAAGCGCGCGAGCATGCGGGACTGCTGCTCGACCTGCTCACGCCAATCGCGAAATCCTGGCCCTCGGAGTTTTGTCTCGAGGCCAACAAGCACGCCATCCAGATCCACGGCGGCTACGGCTACACCCGCGAGTACCACGTGGAACGCTTCTATCGGGACAACCGCCTCAACCCCATTCATGAAGGGGCGCACGCCATCCACGGCCTCGATCTACTGGGGCGCAAGGTTTCGATGCGCGGGGGCGCAGCACTGGACGCCTTGGCTGGGGAAATACGAGCCACGCTCGCGGATGCGGCCCGCCACCCCACGCTCGCAGAATTCGTGACCCAACTGGGCGGCACACTGGACACGCTGCTGGCGAGTACCGAGGCGGTAATTGCCTTGCGCACAGCAGGCGAAGAGGGGCGGGCCATGGCCAACGCCGGGATCTACCTGGACTTCTTCGGGCACATAGTGGTGGCGTGGCTGTGGCTACGTCAGGCGTGCGTCGCGCAAAGCAGTCTGGCGGCGACGCCCGCCGACGATTTCTACCAAGGCAAGCTCAAGGCCTGCCAATATTTCTTTCGTTATGAACTCGCGCGCGTTCCAGAGCGCCTGCGGTTGATTGCCGCCGGCGATGACACCTGTCTGTCGATGTCAAATGAGTGGTTCTGAGGAGCACCGCATGAACATGCACGACTACGACGCGGCGCGGGCCGCCTATCGCTGGCAACCGCCCGCCCGTTTCAATTTCGCACGGGATGTATTCGACAAATGGGGTGAGCGAGATCCAGCGCATCGGATGATGCTATGGGTGGACGACACAGGGCAGACCCGCGAAATCACCTATGCAGGGATGTCCGCGCGCTCACGTCGCCTGTGCAATGTGTTGAGTGCTGCGGGCATTCGCCGCGGGGATACCGTCATCGTGATGCTGCCCCGACTCGTCGAATGGTGGGAAGTTATCACGGCGTGTCTACGCATGGGCGTCATCGCCTCACCCGGCACCGGACAGTTGGCGGCCAAGGATCTCGCCTACCGTATCGAGGCTTCGCGTGCGACCGCATTCATCACGGAAGAAAAGCATACGGCCAAACTGGCAGCCATTCCGGAGGCCGCTCAGGGTCTGCGCCTGAAGCTTTGTGTCGATGCGGCGCCTGCCGGTTGGACCCACTACGAAACCGCCATGGGAAGCGCCAGCGAGTTCTATGAAGACGCTGACACGGCACCCGATGACGATGCTTTGTGCTACTTCACCTCGGGCACGACCGGCTATCCGAAGATGGCCATCCAGACGCAGGGCTATGGTCTTGCGCACTACATCACCGGCCACTACTGGCTCGACTTGAATCCCGGTGATCTGCACTGGAATCTAAGTGACACGGGCTGGGCCAAAGCAGCCTGGAGCAGCTACTTCGCGCCACTCAATTGTGGGGCCACGCTGTTCATTCATCACAGCGAAGTCTTCGATCCCAAACGCACGCTGGACCTGCTGGCGCAATATCCGGTGACCACCTTCTGCGGGGCACCCACTATCTATCGCATGCTGGTGCTGCAGGATCTGTCGGCCTACCGGTTCCCGCATCTGCGGCATGTCGTCGGGGCCGGTGAACCGCTCAATCCCGAAGTCATCGAGACCTGGCAGAAGGCGACAGGCCTCATCATTCGCGATGGCTATGGCCAGACCGAATCCATCCTCCTCTGTGCGAGCTTTCCATGCCTCAGCCCCCGCTATGGCTCGATGGGCAGGCCCTCGCCCGGGATCGACCTTGCAGTTATCGACGACGACGGTGGCGTGTTGCCGCCTGGCCGTGAGGGGGATGTGGCGGTGAGGGTGGAGCCGCAGTGGCCGCCCGGTCTGTTCAAGGAATACCGCGGCGATGCCGAACGTACCCAGCGTTGCTTCCGGCACGGCTGGTACCTCACTGGAGATCGCGCTTACGTCGATGAAGATGGATATTTCTGGTTCGTTGGTCGTGCCGACGATGTGATCAACTCGGCGGGCTATCGTATTGGACCCTTCGAAGTCGAGAGCGCCCTGCTGGAACACCCCTCTGTCGCCGAGTCTGCCGTGGTGTCCAGTCCGGATGAGATGCGGGGCGAGGTGGTGAAAGCCTTCGTTGTGCTCAAGCCCGGTCTGCGTGGTGACGAGGCCTTGGTCAAGGCGCTGCAGGAACATGTGAAGACCGTCACCGCGCCCTACAAATACCCGCGGAAAGTGGAGTTCGTGGAGTCGCTGCCGAAGACCGTCAGCGGCAAGATTCGACGCATCGAGTTACGCGACAGGGAGTGGAAGAAGTCTTGATAGACCGGCCGCGGCTTGCTGCCTGACATGTCGTTGACATGACCCCACAGCGCTCGGCCCTGGTGACTTTGGTGGTGAGCTCCTTTGCGCTCCCACTGCTCTTGTCGTCGGTCAACGTGGCGCTGCCTGTGCTCGCGTCCGAGCTTCGAATGGACGCGATTACACTGAGCTGGGTGCAGTTGGCTTTCCTCACCAGCAGCGCTGCTACGGTGCTTTCCTTCGGGCGGCTGTCCGATATCGTCGGTCGTAAACGGGTCTACACCTGGGGCATGGTGGGCCTCGTATTATCCTCACTGCTCGCCGCGGCGGCGGACTCGGCGCAGGGCTTGCTCACCGCCCGGGCCCTGCAGGGCATGAGCGCCGCAATGGTCTACGCAACCCAGATCGCCATCCTCACCTCGGTGTACCCGCCCGAACAGCGCGGCAAGGCCATTGGAACACTGGTGTCTGCGGTTTACTTCGGACTGACCTGCGGGCCGCTCATCGGTGGCTGGCTCGTATCGCATTTCGGGTGGCGCGCAGCTTTCCTGACACATCTGCCGCTGGCGGCATTCGTGCTGGCCTTCGGCGTGCCCCGCCTGCGCGGTGAGTGGAAACTCGACACGCCAGGACGCTTCGATGGCGTTGGCGCAGTGCTCTACGCGGGCGCAATCGTTGCCCTGATGGTGGGAGGCGCCAATCTGCCGACCGGTCTTGGCATTGGTCTCATGTGTAGTGGTGTTCTCGGGCTCGTGGCGTTCGATCGCCACCAGCGGCGGCAGGAGGATCCGCTGCTCGATGTGCGGCTCTTCCACACCAACAGGGTGTTTGCCATGTCGTCGCTGGCGTCGCTCCTGATGTACGCCACCACCTACTCGGTGCTGGTGCTCGTGAGCCTGTATCTGCAATACCTGAAAGGGTTCTCGCCCTCGGAGGCGGGGCTCGTCATGCTCACCCAGCCGGGGATCTCGGCCATTGTCTCCCCATTGGCGGGGCGGCTGTCAGATCGCACCGAGCCGCGGGTCATTTCCAGCATCGGTGTCCTCATCACGGCCCTGGGGTTGGTGGCATTGGCCTTGCTGACACCCGCATCGTCCACCGCCTATCTGGTTGGGTGTCTGCTGGCGATGGGCTTTGGATTCAGTCTTTTCTCGTCTCCCAATGCGAACGCCATCATGAGCGGCGTCGAACGCAAGCTTTATGGGGTGGCGGGCGGTGTGGTCGCCACTATGCGTATCCTCGGGCAGCTCGGCAGCATGGGCGTGGTAGCGGCTGCTTTTGCCTTGACCTTGGGCAGAACGGAAATCACACCCGAGACCTACGGCGCGCTCGGCGATGCCTTACGTCTCAGTTTCGTATTGGGCGCTCTGTTGTGTGTGCCGGCGCTGTGGTGCTCCTTGGCACGTGGTCGCCTGCATGCGCCCACCTGAGGAAAGTCGACTCCATTCAGGCTGCTGGCGTCATTACACCCAGCTGATCGTGCGGCGGCCGTGCTGAAAACGCAGGAAAGCCGTGCGGTGATCCTTGGGTTCCGCCAGATAGCGGTTGAGCGACTCGATCA
The DNA here is from genome assembly GCA_044358205.1 of Gammaproteobacteria bacterium. Classification (GTDB taxonomy): domain Bacteria; phylum Pseudomonadota; class Gammaproteobacteria; genus CAIKBL01. Next base: position 4,990 of record JBIKOF010000084.1, read on the forward strand.
TCAGCAGGGTCACTGGCATCACCTCGAGTTGTGCGACCTCGTTGAAAGGCACCCAGCGCAGATCTTCAAGTTCTGAATCCCCACCGAATTCTCCATGCGCATGCTGCGCATCCACCGCGAAGAATCGTGCATGGAACCGGATGGGCTGCACGGGTGGAGTGATAGCTCGGCCAAGGTAGACGAGGGCGTCCAGCGCCGGCGCAAACCCCCGAGTCCGTATCGCTTCCCAGGAAGGATGGTTACTCGCGCCGGCATCGCCGCGTGTGCCGACTATCAGCCCCGATTCCTCGAAGGTTTCGCGGATCGCGGCGAGTGCGAGCGCCTGAGCATGGGTTATTGAAGCGCCTTTGCCGATGTTCGGCAGAGCGGCAGGGGCGAGGGGCGTGAGCGGCGTGATGTGATAATCCGCGGCTTCCAGACGCCCTCCAGGGAACACATAAACCCCGGGGCGAAAACGTGCCTTGTCGCTCCGTCTGCCCATCACCACTTCGAGGCCGCGCGGCCCGGGGCGGTAGACGAGTAGGGTCGCCGCGTCGCGCGGGCGAACCGGACGTGCGCGAGGAGTGTCGTTCACGCCCGGCTCTGTGGCGGTGTCAGAGCACCGCGCAGACTGCGTCGCAGAAGTAGTCGATATTCTGCTGGCTGATCCCCGCGACGTTGATGCGGCTGGAGTCGACCATGTAGATGCTGAACTCGCGCTGCAGACGAGCGACCTGCTCCTTGCTCAGGCCGAGAAAGGAGAACATGCCGCGTTGCTGCGGGATGAAGTCGAAGCGACCATGTCCCAGCCGCACGCGGAACTTTTCAGCCAAGGCACTGCGCAGCCCGTTGATACGATCTCGCATCTGGGTGAGCTCGGCATCCCATTCGCGGCGGAGTGCGGCATCTGCAAGGATGCGGCAGGTGAGGGTGGCGCCATAGTTCGGCGGCATCGAGTAGATGCCCCGGCCGATGTTCTGGATCTGACCGTGAACGATGTCTGCCTCGGCGACGGTGGGCGTGATCACGCTCACTGCCCCGACGCGCTCACGATAAAGCCCGAAGTTTTTGGAGCAGGAGCTCGCGATGACCAGCTCCGGCACCGAAGCCGCCAGCTTGCGGACGCCATAGGCATCCTCGGTGAGCCCGATGCCGAGGCCGAGGTAGGCAAGATCCACGAAGGGCGTGAAGCCCTGACGCAGCGCGATCTCGGTCACCACATCCCACTGGGTGGGCGAGAGGTCGACGCCGCAAGGATTGTGGCAACACCCGTGCAGCAGCACGAGGTCGCCGGGTCCGATGCGACCCAGCGCATCGCACATCGCGTCGAAGCGCAAGCCCTGACTCGCCGGGTCGTAGTAGGGGTAGGTTTTGATTTCGAGGCCGGCATTGCCGAGCAGCGGTACATGGTTGGCCCAGGTGGGATCACTCACCCAGATCGCGGCGCCCGGCTTGGCGCGGTTGATCAATTCAGCCGCGACACGCAGCGCGCCGCAGCCACCCGGGGTCTGAACGGTCCGCACGCGATTGTCTCGCGCTGGCACGCAGTCATCGCCCAGAATCAGGCGCTGAATCTCTGCATTGAACACCACGTCACCCACGGGGCCGACGTAGGTTTTGCTGGTTTCCTCAGCACGGTGCAGCGCATCCGCCTTCTGCACGGCAGACATGATGGGCGTGTGCCCGGCCTCATCCTTGTAGACGCCGACACCAAGGTCGACCTTGCGCGGGCTGGTGTCCTGACGGAAGGCGGCGATGACGCCCAGAATCGGATCCGGTTGCAGCGCCTTGAGTGTTTCGAACATGGAAATCCCCGGAAAACTGCCAAGCGCGCGATGATATCCGGCGACGCAGCAAAATTGAATCGGGGCGCGTCTCCCCTGTGCCGAGATCGCCATGCTTGCGGC
>JBIKOF010000085.1:0-6866 GCA_044358205.1 Gammaproteobacteria bacterium
GGCGCGCAGCGTATCGGCCCCGCAACCCTAGCGCATCGCGCCGGTGGGGCCTAACAGCGTCCGCATCTCGTCGAAGATCTTGGTGGTGGCGGCGAGCACATGACCGTCGTCCAGCAGGGAGTGGCCTTCGTGGATGGGACCCACCAGTCCGCCCGCCTCCTGAACCATCAGCGCGCCGGCTGCGATGTCCCAAGGTTTGAGCCCATATTCCCAGTAGCCATCCAGGCGGCCAGCGGCGACGTACGCCAGATCGAGACAGGCCGAACCTGAGCGGCGAACCCCATTCGCCCGCCGCAGGAAGGTTTCGAAAGTTTTCAGGTAGGGCTCGATGAGGCGCTCCTGCCGAATCGGGAAGCCTGTGCCCAGCAACGCATGATCGAGATCGCGCCCGCGCGCCACCCGCAGCCGACGATCGTTCAGCAGGGCACCGCCCCCCCGGGTCGCCGTGAAAAGCTCATCCCGCAGCGGGTCGTAGATGAGGCCCAGCTCGATCTGCCCTTTCACCTGCAGCGCGATCGACACCGCAAAATGGGGGAAGCCATGCAGGTAATTGGTGGTGCCATCCAACGGATCGATGATCCAGACATGGTCGCTGTCACCGTGGCCACCCGACTCCTCGGCGAGGATCGCATGCGAGGGATAGGCTTTCAGCAGGATCTCCATGATGGCTGCTTCGGCTTCCTTGTCGGTGGTCGACACATAGTCCCGCCGACCTTTCATATCGACCTTGACGGTGTCCATGCGCGCCTGACTGCGCAGGATGATCGTGCCAGCTCGGCGCGCAGCGCGCACCGCGATGTTGAGCATGGGATGCATGGGGACTCTTCGGGACTACAATCCGCAGAGTCTAACGGATTGGGGCGTGCAGGCGATGCAGGACGAGCTGATTTATCCACCACAGGCGCCCCGCGCTTGGTTGGCCGGTATTCGAATCGTGCTGGTGGAGACCAGCCACCCCGGCAACATTGGCGCCGCCGCGCGCGCCATGAAGACCATGGGACTGTCCAGGCTTGCGCTGGTGAGCCCACGCGAGTTCCCGTCTGCCGCTGCGACGGCTAACGCATCCGGCGCCGACGACCTTCTGCAAAGGGCAACCGTGCACGCGTGCCTCGCCGATGCCATCGCCGATTGCGCGGTGGTGGTCGGCACCACCGCGCGGCCCCGTCATCTGGAGTGGCCGGTGGAAACACCGCGTGCACTTGCAGGGTCTCTGGCGACGCTGCCTACGGGAACTTCCATTGCCTTGGTGTTTGGGCGTGAACAATCGGGCTTGTCTAACGAGGAACTTGCCCTGTGCCAGCGCGCGGTGCGGATTCCAACGGAGGCCAGCTTTTCCTCTCTGAATCTGGCGCAGGCCGTGCAAATTTGCGCTTATGAACTGCGTCTTGCCGCACTGGCCACGGACGAAACAGGCGCGACGGACGACGAGCCGCTGGCCACGGCCCGCGAGCTTTCAGACGCGCGCGATCATCTGTTGCGAGTGATGACAAAGGTGGGGTTTCACAATCCGGACCGACCCAAGTTGCTGCCGGTGCGCTTGCAGCGGCTGCTCAATCGCCAGGACTTGAAACGCAGCGAGGTCAGGATTCTGCGCGGCTTCCTGAGCGCCATCGAAGCGCTCAAGGACTGAGGAGCGTCAGGTCAGGGTGTTGCTGTACACCACCGGGGTCTCGCCCTCGCGGGCCGCGATGACGCCGACGCTGAAGACGGTCTCGCCCGCGCGCGTGAGAAATTCGGCGAGTGCTGTGGCTTCGGCCTCGGGTACGACCACCAGCATGCCGACGCCGCAATTGAAGGTGCGCAGCATTTCGGCCTCAGTGACCGGGCCTGCTGCACGTAACCACTGGAAGACGGGCGGCAGTGACCAGCTCGCCAGGTCGATATGCGCGGCGAGCGATGCGGGCAGTATTCGCGGCAGATTGTCCGTGATGCCGCCCCCTGTGATGTGCGCGAGTCCGCGGATGTCGAATTCCGCAAACGCGGCAAGCAGGGATTTGACGTAGATGCGTGTCGGAGCGAGAAGCGCGGTCCCGAGTGGACGGTTGTCCCGACAGTCTGGAAGCAGACCGGCGAGTGGGGCATCCAGCGATGCGCCGCTGCGTTCAACGATGCGCCGAACCAGCGAATAGCCATTGGAGTGGACGCCGCTGGAGGCCAGCGCCAACACCCTGTCACCGGCCGCGATGCGAGTGCCATCGATGAGGCGATCTCGCTCCACCGCCCCCACTACGAAGCCCGCGAGGTCATAGTGACCGGGGGCATACATGTCGGGCATCTCAGCAGTTTCACCGCCCAGCAGGGCGCAGTGACTCTGCTGGCATCCGTCTGCAATGCCTCGAATCACGGTGGCTGCAGTCTCTACGTCCAGCGCGCCGGTGGCGAAGTAATCGAGAAAGAACAACGGCTCCGCCCCTTGCACCAGCACGTCGTTCACGCACATGGCCACCAGGTCTATGCCGATCGTTTCGTGACGCTGCAGGTCGATGGCGAGCTTGAGTTTGGTGCCGACGCCATCGGTGGACGAGACGAGCACGGGGTCTCGCCAGGATTCGTCCAGTTTGAACAAACCGCCAAAGCCCCCAAGCCCACCCAGCACGCCTTTGCGCAGCGTGGCGCGGGCCGCTGGCTTGATGCGTTCGACGAGATCGGCGCCCGCATCGATATCGACGCCGGCATCACGGTAGCTGAGCGGGGTTTCGGAGTGCTGATTCATGCGCGCATGGTATCGACGCGCCTCCACAGGGTAAACCTCAGCTCCGCGGCCGTGGCCTCTCCTTGACGGCCGGAGAGCCCATCACATAGCGTGCGCCCATGCTGCATTGCCTGCGCCTGATCCTCCTTTTCGTCGGATTTATATCGACCTTTGCGCCGTTGGCGCTGACGGTGGACGATCTCGGCGCGTCGCGCGTGCCCGTGGCTGACAACAGCGATGGAGAGCGGGCGCGGGGCGTGGCCGCGGCCTTCGACCGCGTGCTGGTGAAAATCACGGGTGACAGCGCAAGCCTCTCCGACAGCCGGGCAGCTGGGCTACGCCGCCGTGCGCGGGAGTTCAACACCCTCTACGGATACGAGCGATCGCCCGAGGGTGCGCTGCTGTTGCGCGCGGACTTCGACGCCGCACGCGTGTCCGCAGCGCTGCGCGCGGAGGGCATGCCGGTGTGGGGACGCGAGCGGCCCGGCGTCGAGGCGCTGTTCCTGCTGCGCGATGCCTCCGGAAAGTTACTGCCGGCGGCGGAAGAAACCTCCCGGGCGCTGCACGAAGCGCTGTTGAGGCAGGCAGGTAACCGGGGCATCCCGCTCACACTCATCCCGCTCACGGCCGAACTGCAAGCCAAAGTCGAGGCGGCTCCTGCGTCGAGTGAAGTTCTCGACCACGCGTCGGAGACGCCCGGCGCGACGCCAGTGCGTCTGGTCGTGTTGCTGGATGCGTTGGAAGGCGAGGCCGGCTGGCGCATCGACTGGCGGGTCGCCATCGATGAAGAGGCTGCGACGGGTGAAGGTCGGCTCGATCTCCCAGGGCCCTTGCTGGAGGGCGGGCTCGAGGCAGCGTTCGATGCGATCGGGCGCCACTATGTGGCAGCCGTCGCCTCTGCGGGAGAGGTCGCCTTCCTCATTCACATCGAAGGCGTGAATTCACCCGCCGCCTGGGCCCGGACCATCACCTACCTCGAGACGCTCGATACCCTGAGCCAGGTGCGCCTTGCTCGACTCGGCGATGGCATTGCGGAGTTCGAACTGTCAGCCCACGGTGGACCTGCGGCCTTTGCCCAGGCGGTCGGCTTCGGGCAGGTGCTGCAGGCAGTGCCGGGTACCACCGACAGGTTCAGCGTCGTGCAGCGCTGAGATGGTCGAATCCTCCTCGCGCTGGTTTGCACTGGCTGGACTGGGGGCCTTCGTTTGGCTGCTGTATGCGCTGGCGCCGGTCCTGACACCCTTCCTGTGCAGCGCCTTGCTCGCCTATCTGGGTGACCCCCTGGTCGATCGTCTCGAGCGTGCGGGGCTTGGGCGCAGTGCGAGCGTGACCGTCGTGTTCCTGCTGATGCTGCTCGTCGGAATCGGCGGGCTGCTGGTGATCGTGCCCGCCATCCAGCGCCAGATCGGCGTTGTGGTTGCGCGGATCCCCGACATGCTCGCGGCCCTCGAGACCCGCATCCTGCCGTTTCTCTCGACGCGTTTCGGCGTGGTCATGGAACTCGATGTGGCTGCTCTGCGGGAATCGATGACCGGCCACTGGCAACAGGTCGGGGAGGTGGTTCGCTCGCTGGCGGGCCACCTCGGTCGTTCAGGTCAATGGCTGCTCGGCTGGATCAGCTTCCTGTTCCTCGTGCCGGTGGTCACCTTCTATCTGCTGCGCGATTGGGATGCGTTGGTGCCACGCGCGTTGCGGCTGGTACCCCGTCGGTTCGAGGCGCGGGTTCGCGAAATCGTCGGCGAAATCGACGCGGTACTTGCCCAGTTCCTGCGCGGCCAGCTCGCTGTGATGGCGGTGCTGGCTGGAGTCTATGTCGGCGGACTGTGGCTCACGGGGCTCGATCTCGCCTTTGCCATTGGTGTCCTGGCAGGTCTCGTGAGCTTTGTCCCTTACCTCGGCGTCATTCTCGGCCTGCTGCTCGCCGGGCTCGCGGCCCTGCTGCAGTTCGGTGACACCTGGCATCTGCTGGCGGTGGCGGGCGTGTTCGGGGTTGGTCAGGTGCTGGAGGGCGTGGTGCTCTCGCCACTCCTCGTGGGTGAACGCATCGGTCTGCACCCGGTCGCCGTGATTTTTGCGGTGATGGCAGGGGGACAGCTGTTCGGGTTTGCGGGAGTTCTGCTCGCCTTGCCCGTGGCGGCGGCCGTGGTTGTGCTGTTGCGCCACTGGCATGCGGACTATCTGGACAGCCAGTTTTACGATCCGACAGCGCCGGAAAAATGAATTCTCCCCAGCTCACCCTGGGACTGTTCCCTCCACCTGAATCCGACTTTGCCCAGTTCCTGGGCGACGGTAACGCCCTGGCGAGGGCCAGTCTGGAAGCATGGTCAGCCGGCGCGGCGCCTTGGTGCATTGGCGTGTGGGGAAGCGCGGGCACCGGCAAATCCCATCTGCTGCAGGCAGCCATCCGTCGTGCGCATGCCGAGGGCAGAACGGCGATGTATGTACCCCTGCGCGAACTCAAGGCTCACGGGCCTGCGTTGCTTCAAGGCCTCGAGCAAATCGAGGCCCTCGCGCTCGATGATCTCGATGCGGTCACTGCCGACGCGGACTGGTGTGCTGCGCTCTTTGCACTTTACAACGCGTGTCAGGGCGCGGGCGGACGCTGGCTTTATGCCACCTCCGCGCCCCCCGGTGGGTTGCGGGTGCTATTGCCGGATTTGCAGTCCCGCCTCAGTGCAGCGCTCGTGTTCCAGCTACAGCCGCTCGCGGATGAGGAGAAAGCCGGGCTGCTCCGTCAACTTGCGGCTGCGCGGGGGCTGGTACTGCCAGACGTCGTGGCGGCTTTTCTGCTGCGCCGTTTGCCACGGGGAACCCATGCGCTTGTGGCAGCGGTGATGCGGCTCGATGCTGCTTCTCTGCGCGATCGACGTGCCCTGACGATCCCTTTCGCGCGCGAGGTTCTGGAGCTGGATCCCGGAGCGGCGGACGACACACCGGATTGAGGGGAGATCTGGCACTTCGCTGCACCCCTCGCGGGCGCGCGCGGCTTAGGCGAGGGCGTGCACGGCTTTTGCTGTGGTTGCGAGTCGCCGCCCGAGGGCAAGACAGAGGGCTTTCTCGTCCTCGCAGATCGCACGCGTGCCATCGGATCCCGCAATGTGACCGGCGCCGTAGGGTGATCCTCCCCCGCGGGTGGTCATAAGGGCACCCTCGCTATAGGGCAGCCCCATCACGAGCATGCCGTGATGGAAAAGGGGCAGCATCATCGACAAGAGCGTCGATTCGTGTCCGCCATGCGCACTGCCGGTGGAGGTGAAGACCGCGGCCGGCTTGCCGATGAGGCTGCCAGAGAGCCAAAGATCGGAGGTGGTATCGAGAAAGGCCTTCAGCGGTGCGGCCATATTGCCGAAGCGCGTGGGAGAGCCCAGCGCAAGACCCGCGCATTCGCGCAGGTCCTCGCCGGTCACCCACGCGTCGCCTTCGGTGGCCACCGCGTCCGCCGATGTGTACAGGGGCGGCACGGTTCTCAATCTGGCGTCGCAGCCGGGCACCGATAACACCCCGCGCGCCACCAGTCCTGCCATCTCGCGCACACTGCCGTGGCGGCTGTAGTAGAGAACCAGGATATCGAGCACGTCGGGAATCCGGTTTCAGGCAGACTGACCGAGCAGGCCCTGCAAGGTTGTCAGCGCCTCGGCCAGCGGCACATGGCGCGGCTCTGCGTCAGTGCGTCCTTTCAGTTCGAAGGTCCCCGCGTCCAGACCCTTGTCGCTGAGCACGATTCGCCAGGGAATGCCGATGAGCTCCAGATCCGCGAACATCACGCCGGGGCGTTCGTTGCGGTCGTGAAACAGGCAGTCGATGCCGGCTTGCGTGAACTTCGCATAGAGCGCTTCGGCGGCTTCGCGCAGCCGTTCCGACTTGTGCATGTGGATCGGCGCGATGGCCACCTGAAAGGGCGCGATGCTGACCGGCCATACGATGCCCCGCTCGTCGTGGTTTTGTTCGATGGCCGCAGCGACGATGCGCGAAACCCCAATTCCGTAGCAGCCCATGACCATGGTCACCGCGCTACCTTTCTCATCCAGAACAGTGGCTTTCATCGCTTCGCTGTAGCGTGTCCCCAGCTGGAAGATGTGGCCGACTTCGATCCCGCGCTTCAATTCCAGTGCCCCACGCCCATCTGGACTCGGATCACCCGGTACGACGTTGCGCAGATCCGCCACGGTGGCCT
>JBIKOF010000086.1:0-6853 GCA_044358205.1 Gammaproteobacteria bacterium
AGCCGCTGCTGGCCCCGCGCTGCGTGGCGCGCGCGGCGCTTGGCGTTCGCCACCGCCGGCCGGCTTCTCGGTTTTGGGTTGTGACGCATCGACCCGCAGCTCACGGCCGTTCAAATCCTTGCCGTTTAGCGCGCTGATGGCGCGCCGCGCTTCGGCTTCACTGGCCATTTCCACGAAGCCATAGCCGCGGGAACGCCGGGTACGTTTGTCGAAAATGACCTCGGCAGAAAGAACCTGTCCATAGGGCTCGAAAGTGGCGCGAAGCTCTTCATCGCGCACGGTGTACGGCAAATTGCCAACGTAGATGTTCATGGGGCAGGAAAACTCTTCGGTACGGTGGGAGAACGGCCGCCCGCGGGGGCGTACCGGATCGGTCGGGGACTGCCTCGCCCAGGCCTCGTCCCATGCGCCGCATGACGCAGCGTCGGCTGGATTCAAACACACCGACCCTCGCCTCTGCAATGAAGGCGCGTCCTTGTGCGGGTTACCGAACTCGGCCGCACCCATAGGGTCTCCCAAACAGCGGGTCGCGCGAGGGATGTCGAGCGGCAACACCTGGCGGAGCCTCCCGCAACCCGCCTGCTGCGGCGCATCGTCTTTTTCGATCAAGCCGTTATTGTTAACATCCGACTCCCATCCGAGGGCATTGGCCCATCCGCGCCGTACGCGGCCGGGGGCCGGAACCCACTCAAGGCACAGCTGGAGGACATGATGAAGATTCTGGTGGCGGTCAAGCGCGCCATTGACTACAACGTGAAGGCCCGCCCGAAATCTGACGGCAGTGGCGTCGAACTCGCCAACGTGAAAATGTCCATGAATCCCTTCGACGAAATTGCCGTTGAAGAAGCCATCCGGCTGCAGGAAGCGGGCAAGGCAGGGGAAATCGTGGTGGTGTCCATCGGATCCTCTGCGTGTCAGGAGACCCTGCGCACGGCGATGGCCATGGGCGCAGACCGCGGCGTGCTGGTCGAAACCGACGACGAAGTTCAGCCACTGGCGGTGGCCAAGCTCCTGAAGGCCGTGGTCGATCGTGAGCAGCCCGGACTCGTCATCGTGGGCAAGCAGGCCATCGACGACGATTCCAACCAGACCGGCCAGATGCTGGCGGGCCTGCTGGGCTGGGCACAGGGCACCTTCGCTGCCAAGGTTGACGTGGGCAGCGACAGCATCGAAATCAAACGCGAAGTCGATGGCGGGCTGCAAATCCTGAGCTTGCGGTTGCCGGCTGTGGTGACGGCGGATCTCCGCCTGAACGAGCCACGCTACGTGAAGCTTCCGAACATCATGAAGGCCAAGAAAAAGCCGCTCGATACCTTGAAGCCCGCAGAACTCGGCGTAGACATCACGCCGCGTCTGAAGCTCCTGAAGGCCGCCGAGCCGGCGGGTCGGGCGGGTGGCGTCAAGGTGGCCGACGTGCAGGAACTGGTGGCAAAACTCCGTAATGAAGCGAAGGTAATTTGATCATGGGTGCGCTCGTCATTGCCGAACACAACAACGCCGCACTCAACGTCGCCACCCTCAATGCCGTAGCTGCGGCAGCCAAGCTGGGCACGGTGGACATCCTGGTGGCAGGGCATCAATGCGGGGCGGTGGCCACGGCCGCTGCTACCGTGAGCGGGGTAGGCAAGGTGCTGGTGGCAGATGCCCCGCACTATGCCAATCTGCTCGCGGAAAACGTGGCGCCGCTGGTGGTGGGCCTAGCCGGCCAGTACTCCCACCTGCTCGTCGCTGCCACCACCAATGGCAAGAACATCATGCCCCGGGTTGCAGCGCTGCTCGATGTAGCCCAGCTCTCCGACATCATCGAGGTGGTCAGCGAAGACACCTTCGTGCGCCCGATCTACGCCGGTAATGTCCTCGCAACCGTGCAGACGGTGGATGCCATCAAGTGCATCACCGTGCGCACGACGGCCTTCGATCCGGTCGCCGGCAGCGGCGGCAATGCCGTGGTCGAAGCGATTGCGGCCGGCCCGGACGCTGGCCTGTCCAGCTTCAAGGGCGATGAACTCACGAAATCCGAGCGACCCGAACTCGCGGCCGCCAAGATTGTGGTGTCTGGCGGACGCGGAGTCGGCAGCTCCGAGAACTTTGCCCTCATCGAGGCGCTCGCCGACCAGCTGGGTGCGGCAGTCGGTGCCTCACGGGCGGCGGTCGATGCGGGCTACGTGCCCAACGACTATCAGGTCGGCCAGACGGGCAAGGTGGTGGCGCCCACGCTGTACGTTGCCGTCGGGATCTCGGGTGCAATCCAGCACCTCGCCGGCATGAAGGACAGCAAGGTCATCGTCGCCATCAACAAGGATGAGGAGGCGCCTATCTTCCAGGTCGCCGACTACGGCTTGGTCGGCGATCTCTTCAAGGAAGTCCCGGCGCTGGTGGCCGAACTGTCCAAGTAACGAAAACCGGGGACTCTCCGGGCCAGGCACAAGGGGCGAAGGCGGATGGAACGCGAAGCGATGGAGTTTGATGTCGTGATCGTGGGCGGTGGGCCGTCAGGGCTTGCCGCGGCGATCCGACTGAAACAGCTGGCGGCGGCGCAAAATCAGGACCTGTCGGTCTGCCTGCTGGAGAAGGGCTCGGAGGTCGGGGCTCATATCCTTTCGGGCGCCGTGATCGAACCTAGGGCCCTGAACGAACTGCTGCCGGACTGGAAGGCGCTGGGTGCGCCGCTCAATACTCCGGTGACGGCGGACCAGTTCCGTTTCCTCACCGCCACCCGGGCCTTCACCTTGCCCACGCCCCCGCAGATGCACAACGAGGGCAATTACATCGTTAGCCTTGGCAACGTGTGTCGCTGGCTGGCGCAGCAGGCGGAAGGTCTGGGGGTGGACATTTACCCGGGCTTCGCCGCCTCCGAAGTTCTCTATCACGAAGACGGCAGCGTGAAGGGGGTGGCCACAGGCGACATGGGCCGCACGCGTGAAGGCGAGGAGGGGCCGAATTTCGCGCCCGGCATGGAGCTCCATGCTCGGCAGACCATCTTTGCCGAGGGCTGTCGGGGTTCGCTCACCAAAACCCTTTTCGAGCGCTTCAGCTTGCGAGATGGCGCCGATCCGCAGGTCTACGGCATCGGCATTAAGGAACTGTGGGAAATCGATCCCGCGCAGCACCGTCTTGGTCTCGTGCAGCACACCATCGGCTGGCCGATGGATGCCTCGACCTACGGTGGCTCCTGGCTCTATCACCTCGAGGACAATCTCGTGTCCGTGGGTTTCGTGGTGGGTCTCAACTACCAGAATCCCCATCTCAGCCCGTTCGAAGAGATGCAACGCTTCAAGACCCACCCGGCGGTTCGCGAGACCTTCGCCGGCGGACGCCGGGTGTCCTATGGCGCGCGAGCCATCAGCGCTGGTGGATTCCAGTCCATCCCCAAGCTCAGCTTCCCGGGCGGCGTACTGGTGGGCGACACCGCAGGTTTCCTCAACCTGCCAAAGATCAAGGGCAGCCACACCGCGATGAAGTCCGGCATGACGGCGGCAGAAGCCGTCTTCGAACTGCTGGGCGCAGGCGAGCAGGCCGGGCGCGAGGCGACGGATTACCCCCAACGCTTGCGCAATACCTGGTTGTGGGACGAGCTCTACCGCGTGCGTAACATCAAGCCCTCGTTCCATTGGGGCCTGTGGGCGGCCGTGGGCTATTCGGCGCTCGACACCTATCTGTTCCGCGGCAAAGCGCCGTGGACGTTCCGGCACACGCCGGACCATACAAGCCTTAAACCGGCCGCGCAGTGTCCGTCCATCGAGTATCCGAAGCCCGATGGCCAGCTTACCTTCGACCGCCTGTCTTCAGTGTTTCTGTCCAACACCAATCACGAAGAAGAGCAGCCCTGTCACCTCACGTTGCGTGACGCCTCGATTCCCACGCGCGTCAATCTTGCGCTATACGACGGTCCAGAGCAGCGTTACTGTCCAGCCGGGGTTTACGAATTTCTGGAAGTCGAAGGCGCGCGCCAGCTGCGCATCAACGCGCAGAACTGTGTGCACTGTAAAACCTGCGACATCAAGGATCCTTCGCAGAACATCAACTGGGTGACACCCGAAGGTGGCGGCGGCCCCAATTACCCCAACATGTGAGCAGCCACATGCCCAAGGTCACTTTCATCACAGCCGGCGGAAACTCACGCACCCTCGACATCCCTGCGGGATGGACCTTGATGGAAGGCGCGATTCAGAACGACATCCGTGAAATCGCCGCCGAATGTGGCGGTGGCTGCGCCTGCGCCACCTGCCATGTGTTCATCGATTCGGCCTGGATCGAAAAGCTCGGGGTCTGTGCCGCGGCAGAGGCGGACCTTCTGGAATGCACGGCCGTGCCGCGCGCGCCGAACTCCCGGCTGAGCTGTCAGGTGCGCCTGTCGGCAGACCTCGACGGACTCGTCGTGCATCTGCCCGAACGACAAACCTGATCTTCCCACCGACGACGACGTCATGACCCGCCACGTCATCGTCGGCGCCGGCCAAGCCGGTTTGCAAGTCGTGGAAGCGCTACGCCGCGACGGCTACGAAGACGAGCTCGTGTTGTTGGGCGCAGAGGCCTGGTTGCCCTACCAGCGCCCCCCTCTTTCCAAGAAATTTCTCCAGGGCGAGACCACCGCCGAGCGCCTGTTGTTCCGCCCGCAGGACTTCTATACCAAGCAGCGCATCGATACCCGTCTGGGCGTCGCCGCCACCGCCCTAGACCCGGCCGCGCATCGCCTCACGCTGAGTGATGGCAGCACGCTCGATTACGACGGCCTGGTCCTCTGCACTGGTGCTCGCGTTCGGACACTGATGATGCCGGGTGCCGAGGACCCACGCGTGTGTTACCTGCGTGGACTCGACGATGCGACGCGCCTGAAGACGCGCCTGGAAAATGCCGAACGCGTGGTCATCCTCGGCGCGGGCTTCATCGGGCTCGAGGTCGCCGCAATCGCGCGTAAGGCCGGTCGGGCCGTGACAGTGGTGGAAGCGCAGTCCCGGGTGCTGCAAAGGGTGGTCGCACCCGCGGTGTCCGCGTTCTTCGAAGCTCTGCACCGCGCCCATGGGGTCGAGTTCCGGCTGGACGCACGCCTTGCGCGGCTGGCGCCGACGCCCGAGGCGCTCGAAGTCATGCTCGCCGACGGGTCGGTGCTGGCGGCCGACCTCCTGCTGGTCGGGATTGGCGTTGACCCCGAGGTCACCCTCGCCGACGCGGCGGGACTCCGTTGCGAGGGCGGGATCGTCGTGGACGAATATGCCCGCACCAGCGCACCGGGGGTGCTCGCTGCGGGCGACTGCACTTGCCACCGGAATCTGCTCTATCCGGCGCCTCATCGCATCGAGTCCGTGCAGAATGCGGTCGATCAGGGCAAGGTGGCCGCGGCTACCCTGCTCGGACGGCTGGAAGGCTATGCGGCAGTTCCCTGGTTCTGGTCCGACCAGTACGACGTGAAGCTCCAGATGGTGGGGTTGTCGGGCGGTCACGATTCGCTCGTCGTCCGTGGGGTACCCGAAGGGGGGGCATTTTCGGTATTTTATCGGGCTGGGGAACGCGTCATCGCGGTTGACTCCATCAACCGGCCCGCTGAGCACATGGTCGCGCGCAAGCTCATTGCTGCGGGCGGGCGCTGCGACCCGGACCGGCTGGCGGACACCGCCGTCGATCTCAAAACCATCCTCGACTCATAAAACAATCACGGCCGGTCATACTCATGCCAAAAGTCACTTTCATCGATCTCGACGGCGCCAGTCACGAATGTGATGTCGCCAATGGTCTGTCCGTCATGGAGGGCGCCATTGCGGGCGGAGTGCCCGGCATTCTTGCCATCTGCGGGGGCAGTTGTGCCTGCAGCACCTGTCATGCCTACGTCGACGATGCATGGGCTGCCGTAGTGGGCGGGCCAAATGAAATCGAGGACGCCACCCTCGACCTCGCTAACGACCGGCAGGCCCACAGCCGGCTGACCTGCCAGATCACCATGAAGCCCGAGTTCGATGGCTTGGTGATCCGCGTCGCCAAGAACGACTGAGCCGCAGCGCGTTTCCACGGGACCGGGAACGCGCATGTTCCAGCTTCATCACTTCCACCTGTCTGCCGCGTCCTATCGCGTGCGGATTGCGCTCGAGTTCAAGGGACTGCCGTGGCAGTCCCACTTCGTCTCGCTGGTGCGCGGAGGAGGGCAGCAGCTGCGGCCTGCCTATCGCAGTCTCAATCCTCAGGGCCTCGTGCCCACGCTCACCGACGACGACTTCGTCCTCTCCCAGTCGCTGGCGATTCTCGAGTATCTGGAGGAGCTGCATCCGCAGCCCAGCTACTTCCCGCATTCGCCTGCGCTGCGCGCACGCGCGCGACAGTTTGCGTCGCTGATCGTGGCGGACATCCAGTCGTTGACTAGCCTGCGAGTGCTTGCCTATCTGCGGCTGCGTGTGAATGCCAGTGACGAACAACGCAGCTTGTGGATCCGCCAGTGGTTGGTCGAGGGGCTGGATGCACTGGAATTGTGGCTGACCTCCCAGGGTGGCCTGCATCCCTTCTGCGTCGGCACCCAGATCTCCATCGCCGACATCTGTCTGGTGCCGCTGATGCACGCCGCGCGTCGCTTCGCATTGCCGCTCGATGATTTTCCGCGGCTGTGCGAAGTAGAAGCCGCCTGTCTGGCGCTCCCGGCTTTCCAGCGCGCCCATCCCGACAACTATCCGGAACCCGCTTCATGAATCCAGTGTTATGGCGTCCGGACGCGGCGCGTACCGCCGATGTCCGGCTCACCCACTTCATCCAGTTCGTCAATGCACAGCACGGGCTTTCGTTGCAGGGCTTCGAGGCGCTACACGCGTGGTCTGTGGCGGAGGCGCCGGCGTTCTGGTGTGCGGTGTGGGATTTCTGTGGGGTCATCGCG
>JBIKOF010000087.1:0-6838 GCA_044358205.1 Gammaproteobacteria bacterium
GGACCTTTGGTCCGATGGGCGCGTTTGCCTTCTCGGGTGAGCAGCGGGTTTCTCAAACTCCGCCCCCATCGAGGGTCGCGCCTGCCCTGCCGCCTCGAGTCCAGACACAGCGGCCGCCATCGCCGCCCGCCCGGCCCAAGGCAAACACCGCGCCCGGGGATGATCTGACATTGGCGACGCGGCTGGCCGATCAGGGGCGGTATGCGGAGGCGCTGGTTTGCGTGAACCGTGTACTGGAGGCAGACCGTACCAACACCCAAGGCTGGCTGCTGAAAGGGCTCTCGGAACAAGCACTGGGCGATGCAGCCGCCGCTGGCAACAGTTTTTCGCGAACGGTCTATCTGGACCCGGTCAATGAGGTCGCGTTGCTGGCATTGGCTCGTCTGGAGACGCTGGCAGGTCATCCTGAACGTGCACAGAGACTACGGGATCGCGCCGCGCGCGGTGCCGCTGCCGGAGTCGAGGGATGAGCGAGCAGCTTACCCGGTTGGAAGGCTCAGAGAACGCCTGTTGGCGCCATATCGGGATCCACGGCGACGGCACCTGCCCCGAACTTGCGCAATACGTCCACTGTCGCAACTGTCCGGTCCATGCTCAGGCAGGCCGTGCCCTGCTCGACCGGGTGCCACCCAGTGGGTATCAGGAAGGCCTCGCCGACGGCATGGCGGTCGAGCCCGAGGCTCTGGTCCGTGGCACGCGCACGGTGCTGCTGTTCCGCGTGGCCGAAGAATGGTTCGCCATCGACACCCGTGCGATTCGGGAAGTGGTGTCGGATCGCCGTTCGCACACCCTGCCCCACCATCCAGAACCCGCGGTTCTGGGGCTCGCCAATGTGCGCGGCACCCTCGAGATTTCCGTGTCGCTTCAGCGCTTGCTGGGACTGGATGTCAGGCCCGGCCACGAGGACGTCTCGACCAAGCTCTCGCGCGTCCTCGTGCTGACTCGCCAAAGCGAGACGTTTGCATGTCCCGTGGACGAAGTAGCCGGGATCCTCTCCATCGCGCCCGAGAACATCGGCGCCATCCCGGTGACCCTGGCCCGCACGGATCGACAGAACGTGGAAGGCGTGATCACCACCGAGCAGGGACCGGCAGGGCTGCTCGACGCAGAGCACCTCTTCCAGGAACTGTCGTCTCGAATCTTCCGGTAGGCCATTCGACATGCTTGATTTGTTCAAGATGGAACTGGAATCGCAGTCGGCCCTGCTGGGCAGCGGACTGCTCGCGCTTGAACAGGGCCCACCCACCGCCACCGAAATCGACACGCTCATGCGTGCCGCTCACTCCATCAAGGGCGCTGCCCGGATCTTGCAGTTCGACCCCCTCGTTGGACTCGCGCACGTCATGGAGGACGTGTTCGTCGCGGTACAGGAAGGCAATCTGGAACTCACCGCTGCGCATGTGGACGTGCTGCTCGCAGGCGCAGACCACTTTGCCCAGGTGGCCTTGCAGGCAGAGGATGACATTCCGATATGGGTGGAGGCCAACACGGCCGAGCTTGCCGCGACCAGCGGAGCAGTAAGCAAACTGCGTGATCCCAATTTTGGCAAAGGGAGCGCGCCCTCCCCCGCTCCCGCGCCAAGCGATACAACGCCACCAAACGCCGCTCCGGAGGCAGCCCCGGCAGAGACCCCTGTGCCTGTCACGACGCCGGCGCCGGTTCCAGCGCCCGAGCAGCAGGCCATGCCGCCGGAAACGCCCGCGCCCGCAGCAGCCCCCCCTGCGATGGAGGCGGCCGCCCCACCCTCGCCTGCCCCCGCGGCCGCGCCACCCGCCAGCGGCGCACCCGACGCTCCCATTACCGCACGCGCAGCACCGGCAGCATCCGCGGCGGCGGAAGGAGAACGCTTCATTCGGGTAAGTGCGGAAAATCTCAGTCGGGTCGTCGGCCTTGCCGGTGAGTGTTTGGTGGAGGCCCATAATCTCGGCCCGCTGGTCGATCGCTTCCAGACCCTGCGCGGCACGCAGCGGGAACTGCTGAGCGGACTCGACCGCTGGCTGGCCGCGCTGCCCGCGCTGGAGGCACCGCCACAGGTGATGGCCGATGCGCACCGTGTGCGCGAGTTGGCCAAACAGCTGCGCGGGGAACTGGTGCGCAACCTGCACAGTCTGGAAACCGCGGCGCAAAGACTCGACGACAATGCGGAGCGACTGTTCCGCGAGGTGCTGATGAGCCGGATGCGGCCCTTCGAGGAAGGGGTGTCCGATCTATCGCGGATGGTCCGTGATCTGGCGCGACAGCTGGGCAAGCGCGTCAAACTGGAGATTCGGGGCAAGGATACCCGTGTCGACCGCGATATCCTGGAAAAGCTCAAGGCACCGCTCACCCACATCGTGCGCAACGGACTCGATCATGGCATCGAATTGCCAGCGGATCGGGCCGCGGCCGGCAAACCCGAGGAAGCAACGATTATCGTCACTGCCGCGCATCGCGCGGGCATGCTGGCGCTGACAGTGCAGGACGATGGTCGGGGCATCAATCCGGAGGCGCTGCGCAAGCGCATCATCGAACGCGGCCTGTCGGATGCGGCGACAGTCGCGGTGATGTCGACCGCCGAGCTCTACGATTTTCTCTTCCTGCCAGGGTTTTCGACTGCCGCACAAGTCACCGAAGTATCCGGCCGGGGCGTGGGCCTCGATGTAGTTCTGAGTACGGTGCAGGAAGTTTCAGGGACCATCCGCGTCGACAGCGAAGTCGGTCGCGGCACGGTCTTCCTGTTGCAGCTTCCGGTCACCCGCTCCGTCCTGCGGGCGCTGCTGGTGGAGGTCGATGGTGAGCCGTACGCATTCCCGCTCGCCCGCCTCGACCAGTCACTGCGCATCCGCCATGAAGACGTGCAAGTCCTCGACAACCGGAGCTTCATCATCCACCAGGGCGAGAACATCGGTCTCGTGAGTGCCCGTCAGCTGCTGGGCCGACCAGCCGCAACCGCAGAATCGGAAATTGCCGTAGTGTTGGTGAGCGACCGCGATGGACGCTACGGCGTGGTTGTCGATGGATTCCTTGGCGAGCGGACCATCGTTGTGCACCCGCTGGACCGGCGACTGGGCAAAATCCGCAACATCTCCTCGGCCTCCGTGATGGAGGATGGGGCGCCACTGCTAATCTTCGACATCGACGATCTGGTGCGCTCGGCCGACGCCGCGGTAGGTAACGAACGGGTGATTCGCAGCGCCCAGGCGGCGCTTGCGGCAGCCGCGGACACCCGCAAGCACCTGCTGGTGGTGGATGATTCGCTGACGGTGCGGGAACTGGAACGTCGCCTGCTGGAGGGTCATGGTTATCGCGTCGACGTGGCGGTGAATGGCATGGACGGCTGGAATGCCGCGCGTGCGGGCCACTACGACCTCATCGTGACCGACGTCGATATGCCGCGCATGAACGGTATCCAGCTCGTGGGACTCATCAAGGGCGACCCACGTCTGGCGAGCACGCCGGTGGTGATCGTGAGCTACAAGGATCGGCCAGAAGATCACGCGCGCGGCCTTGAGGCAGGCGCGGACTATTACCTCGCGAAGAGCAGTTTTCAGGATGAGACGATCATCCGGGTGGTGGAGGACTTGATTGGCCCGCCCTGAACTGCGCGTCGGGGTGGTGAATGACCTGCCCATTGCCACCGAGGTTCTCAAGCGTACCCTCGCCGGAATACCCGAATGCAGGCTCGCCTGGACCGCGGCAGACGGCGCCGAGGCCGTGGCGCGCTGTCGCGAGGACACGCCCGATCTGGTGCTGATGGATTTGCTGATGCCGGTGATGAACGGCGTGGAAGCCACGCGCCGGATCATGGCCGAGACTCCCTGTGCCATTCTGGTCGTCACCGCCACCGTCTCCGGCAATTTATCGCTGGTCTACGATGCAATGGGCTTCGGCGCGCTGGATGCGGTCAACATGCCGGTCCCAGATCGCGGAGGCAAGGTCGCCGACGACGACCCCTTGCCCACCAAAATTCGCATGCTGGCGCGCCTTGTCGGTAAGCCCATGGCGGCGCCGCTGCCAAGCAGCCACGCGCCTGCGTCACTCATTGCAATCGGCTGCTCCACCGGTGGGCCCCGTGCGCTGGCCGACATTCTGAGCCGTCTGCCGGCAAGCTTTCCGTCAGCTATCGTCGTGGTACAGCACGTCGACAGTGCCTTTGCGCAGGGGCTTTGCGACTGGCTGGCGAGTTTGTGTCTGATACCCGTAAGCCCCGTTCGGGAGGGCGCACCACCAAGCCCGGGTGTGGTGCAGCTCGCGGCAACCAACGACCATCTGGTGATGCGCGCGGATGGCACCCTCGGCTACAGCGAGGACCCGGTCGCCGAACCTTTCCGACCTTCCGTGGACGTATTCTTCGAGTCCGTGGCCCGCTACTGGAACGGGACCGGGGTGGGGGTGGTGCTCACCGGAATGGGCCGCGACGGGGCACGCGGCCTTCTCGCGCTGAAGCGCGCCGGATTTCGTACTATTGCGCAGGACGAGAAGACCTCTGTGGTCTTCGGGATGCCCAGAGCCGCCATCGAACTCGGCGCGGCCGCGGAAATTCTGCCCATCGAGGGCATCGCGCCGGCCTTGCAGACCGGCTGACCCCGCCCTCAAACCAGGATCATACCGATGCAGAACGAGCCGTCGTCGACTACCCCTCTCACGTTATCGGACACGGGCATTGAAGTGCTGTTGGTGGACGATCAGGCCATCGTGGTCGCCGCCGTGCGCAAGATGCTGGAAGACAGCCCGGACATTCGGCTCCACTACTGCACGGATGCCAGCCAGGCGCTCAACCGGGCACGCGAAATTCGTCCGCATGTCATCCTGCAGGACCTCGTCATGCCGGGGACGGATGGCCTGACTCTGGTCAAGGAGTACCGCACGGATGAGCACCTCAAGCTGGTGCCCGTGGTCGTGCTGTCCACTCGGGAAGAGCCCAAGACCAAGGCGGCAGCTTTCGCCGAAGGGGCCAACGATTACCTGGTCAAGCTTCCCGATCCGATAGAGATGGTCGCGCGGCTGCGCCACCATGCGCGCGGCTACATCAACCTGCTGGAACGTAACGAGGCCTGGCAGGCTTTGTGGAAGAGCCAGCAGCTGCTCGCCGCCGAACTCAAAGAGGCCGAGGAGTACGTCCGTGCCCTCCTGCCCCCGCCGATCACCGCCGGCGCGATCAGCACCAGTTGGCAGTACATCCCCTCGACTTCACTGGGGGGAGACGCCTTTGGCTACAACTGGGTGGATGAGGACCACTTCGCAATGTACCTGCTCGATGTCTGCGGGCACGGAGTGGGCGCGGCATTGCTGTCTATTTCGGCCATGAATGCATTACGGACAAAGTCGCTTAACGCCGATTTCCTCAAACCCTCTACAGTGCTCTACGCGCTGAATGAAGCCTTCCCGATGGAGGAGCACGACAACAAGTACTTCACGCTGTGGTACGGCGTCTATAACCGTCAGAGCGGTGAACTGACCTACGCCAGTGCCGGGCATCCGCCATCAGTGCTGTTCACAGGCGATGACCCTGGGGCCTTGACGCAACACCTGCTGTCCACGCCCAACTTTTCCATTGGGTGGATTCCGGGAACCCCATTCGAGGAAAACGTGGTCACGCTTGCCAAGTACTCCAAGCTTTTTGTATTCAGCGACGGCGTCTACGAATTCGAGACTCCGGATGGACACGAGCTCTCCTGCCTCGACTTTTCGAACGCGCTGCTGAAGCACCAGGATCTCGCTGTCAACGATGCAGAACGTATCCTTATCCACATGCGCGAGATGAAGGTAACCCCGGGACCGTTTGAAGATGATTTCTCGCTGCTCGAAATTCATCTGAATCGCGAGACCTGATTGCTGAGGGAGACACATGGCTATCGCCCAATCGCCCGGGGTAGGAACCCGGGAAAAAAGCCTGCTCATCGCATTGAGCGTGTGCACCTTCGATCTGGTACTCACTGCCAATGCCGCTTGGCTGTCGAATTCGATTGCCATCCTTGGTGACTTGCTGAAGGAATCCACCGACACCCTCGCCGTGCTGGCGGCAGTTTTCACCTTGCGCGTCGTCCAGCGCCCCTCGGATCACCGTTTCTCCTATGGCATTGGGCGGCTCGAGAATCTGGTCAGCATTCTCATCGGATCACTGATGCTGGGTTCAGCGATCCTGGTCTCGGTACTTGCCGCGCAACAGTTCGTGACCCCCCACCGCCCCCACGGTACCCTGTTCGGGATCGGGGTGTTCGCCCTGCACGGCATCATTGGGACCGCCATTTTTTTGCGCACGCGCAGCGCTCTGCGCCGCCAACCCTCAGTCCTCATGAGTTCGCAGGCCCGGTTGTGGATGGCAAAAACTTTTTACGACTTCACGATGGCGGGCGGTCTTGCCCTGGCACTGGTCTTTCGCAGTGAATCCTGGAGCTGGTACATCGATCCAGCCGCCTCGATGATCGGGGTGGCGCTCATGCTGCACGCCGCCTGGGGTATGGCGTCGTCATCGGTGGGCGACCTGCTGGATGCCTCGGTGGAGGAAGCCACCCAACTCCAGATCATGCGGCACATGGTGGCGCATATCGATGATTACGAACGCCTGCATGGCGTGCGCACGCGGCGCTCAGGTTCGAACCTGTTCGTCGAGGTGTCGCTGGAGTTCGACCCACTGTGGTCGATGGGTGATGTGCAGCATCGGATAGAGACGATTCGGCACGATGTCGAGGGTGCTTTGCCGGGTGCGCGGGTGTCCGTCTGTCCCGTGCGTGGGGACCCTGTCTGAGCGCAGCGCCGCTACGCTGGAGGCGGTGACAACAGGGTCGTGATGCCTGTCAGGTCCATCACCTCACGCACTGCGGCGCGCATTCCCGTGATGCTCAGTCCACCGCCCTTG
>JBIKOF010000128.1:0-5595 GCA_044358205.1 Gammaproteobacteria bacterium
GACGCGGCAGCAGGGCAGCAAGCTGATGGCATCCGGTCAACTCGACCGGTTGGCCTGGCCCGCCCTCCTCCGCATGCTCGACCGCAAGGATCCGGATTTCCGAGACTAGCGGGGGTCAGACGCTTAGAGGAGGTGGGCAGAGCAAACCGAACAGGTGAGCTGTCGGCATTCGATGACCCCTTTTTACACGGCGTTTGAATAGGTCAGGCCGGGCCCTGATTAAACTTAATGCTATCGGACGACTCGGAGGGAGGCGAGTAATATGCGGTGTCTGGTCATTGAGGACGACGCCCAACTGCTAGCCTATCTTGAGAAGGGGTTACGCGAAGCCGGGCACACTGTTGATACCGCTGCCAACGGACGAGATGGCCTGTTTCTGGCAACTACAGAGCGGTATGACGTCGTTGTAGTCGATTGGATGCTCCCTGAGGTGGATGGCATGCGGCTTCTGCATGTCTTGCGCGCCGGAGACACCAGGACGCCAGTCCTAATGCTGTCCGCGCGTAGTCAGGTCGATGACCGGGTACGTGGACTCAGGTCTGGCGCCAATGACTACTTGGTCAAGCCGTTTGCCTTCGAAGAACTGCTAGCGCGCCTGGAAATCCTGTCCGCCCGGGGAGGCAGCACGGCGACCGAGGCAACGACACTGT
This sequence comes from Gammaproteobacteria bacterium, assembly GCA_044358205.1. GTDB lineage: Bacteria > Pseudomonadota > Gammaproteobacteria > CAIKBL01. The sequence continues at coordinate 651 of JBIKOF010000128.1, forward strand.
ACTGCCACGATTTGCAGATGGACCTGTTGTCTCGGCGCGTGACTCGCGGTGGCCGTGCACTCGATCTGAACCCACGCGAGTTTTCCCTGCTTGAATACCTCATGAGGCATCAGAAGCAGGTCGTCACCCGCACCTTGCTCTTGGAAAATCTCTGGCACTATCACTTTGATCCCCAGACCAATGTAATTGATGTACACATCAGCCGACTGCGTCAGAAGATCGACCGGGGCTTCGACCGGCCTTTGATCCACACTGTTCGTGGCGCTGGCTACCGTCTCTCGGTAGAAGACTGATGGGCATTCGGCAGAACCTTCTGCATAGTTCGAGTTATCAGATCGGCACGCTGCTGGCTGGGCTTGTGCTGCTGGGTGTGTTCTTTGTGTCTTACTGGTTGGTGATTGCCAGTGACAACGCGCTACTGCGGGAGCCGGAAGAGGCAATCCGTGCCGAGATGCGCTCTTTTCAGACTGCAGACCGATATGCGGGGCGTGCGGGTGTAGAAGAGTTGCTGCGTAGCGGCTTGGCTGACAGTGACGGTTATTTTTACGGTTACCGCGATGCATCTGGCGACTGGTTGGACGGAAACATACCGGAATGGCCCGAACGCTTTGAGCGTCTGACCGACGGGATGCTGCTCTTCGAAATCGAACATGAACGGCTGCCCGAACGCCGTGCGAGTTCCCGACTCGGCAGCGAGCACTTTGATGTGATGGCAAAAGTCGACACATTTAGTGACGGCTCGCGGTTGCTGGTGGGTCGTGACATCGACGACTTGGAGATTGCACAGTGGGTCGCCGAGGCGTTTGGTTGGGCCATGATCTTTATCCTCTTGGCAATCTGCGCGCTGAGTTTCGGAGTGGCCTATTACGTGACTAGTCGCTTCACGCGAATCGCCGAGACCACTGAACGGATCATCGCTACGGGGAACCTCGGGGAGCGCTTGCTCATCGACAGCAACTGGGACGACTTGTCCAAACTTTCCCACATTCTGAACCGCTTGCTAGAGGAACTGGAGGCCCGCGTCGATGGGATACAAACGGTTACCGACAGCATCGCCCATGATCTGCGTACGCCACTGACCCGCTTGCGGGCGAGCGTCACCAACTTGGTATCCGCGCCCTCACGGGAAGTGCTACTGGTAGAAATTGACGGACTGCTGCGGGTATTCAGCAGTTTGCTGCGGATCAGTACTATCGAGGCAGGCAAGGTCCCGATGGCAAGCGACGATGTTTGTCTCGAGGCACTCACGCGGGACATGGTCGAGCTATATGAGCCTCTTGCGCTCGAACACGGCGTAGCATTGCGTCTGAACATTAAAACGGTCTCGGGGAGCCGGGTGCGAGGGGACGCCGATCTTCTCTGTCAGGCTGTGGCAAATTTAATCGACAACGCCGTGAAGTTTACCCCCGCCGGCGGCACCGTCTTAGTCCAGACCGACGTGAAGGGCGCGATGGTTGAACTGACCGTGCTTGATGATGGACCTGGCATTCCTCCGGAGCAACGCGAACGTGCTTTGCAGCGCTTTGGCCGCCTCGACGCCAGCCGTTCACTGCCGGGTAACGGCCTGGGACTGCCACTTGCGGCCGCCATCTTCCGACGGCACGGCGGAAGCCTGTCGCTGGATGCTGCTGGCGCAGGAGCACCGGGACTTCGCGTCACGGTCCAACTGCCGCGCGGCACCGGTTGATGCGAGTTTAGTTCGACCCGACGGAGTCATCAGGGCTTTGCAGCAAGAGATTTCCGCTGCATAAACAAAGTGACTTCTGCGACATCAAAACCGAACTTCTGGATGTAGGAGCGGTTGACGATGTGTTGCGCATCGAGCGCCCAGATCCAGTCGTTGAAGCGCACTCGCACGTGGCGGTCACCCACCGGCAAGTCCATCTGATACTCCCACTGGAAAGCATTGCCAAAGGTCCTGCCCTTGGCTGCACCGAGAATGTCCCCGGCACGACCATGGTAGCCACCAGCGGCGTCCCTTGCGATAGTCCAGACGCGCGTGCGGACTCCGTCGCCAAGGGTGTATATGAACCGTTCGTTAAGGGTAAGTAGATCGCCGTCCACCGTGCCATGAATGTCAACAGTGAATTTCTGAACCACGTCTCCGTGCCGGTTCTGAACCACGCCGTACGCCACCACGTCCCCTTCGAAAAACTGGAAGAGATCGAAATTCGGCTGCAAGGTCTGGTAGTCGACGCCGGTGAGTCGGGTGGCACAGCCAGTGCCCAGGAGGAGGAGGCCCAAAAGAAGGAGCAGCCGCTTCATGGCTGAGCTCCAATCAGTCCCAGTCGCACCTCCGGTGCCGATGTTCGCTCTCCTAACCATATGGCAAAGAAGCGCTCCGTGAACACAGGCTCGGCGATACCTCCGATCGGCTTGCCGTTGAAATAAAACTGCGTGGCGCCGGAAGCTTCGGCGACCCCAATGATTTGGTCATCGACCCCCACATCAGGGATCAAATCCTGCAACAGTCCGTGCCAACGAGCGAGGGTATCTTCATCACTGAAGCCTTGATCCCGTATCTCACTCACGGACCGGTCAGCGATGTGTGCACCTCGAAACTTGCGGAGGTAAGTCAACGAAAGCGCAAAAGGCGGAGTTCCACCCCAGGAACCCGAAGGGCTGTAAAGCCGGGCTTCGAACAGATTCCAGATCAGCACCCGGTATCTCGCTTCGCCGACAAGTTCGAGGCCCGCGAGAGGCGATGGTTTTGATATCTCCGCGCGTACTGGGCCTGCCGTCGCCAGCAACGCCGTGAGGAGTAGCCAGCATGCCACCCAGCGTAATGAACTATTTGACATCATCGATTTCCTGCTTCAGGTAAAGAGAACGGGCCGCTAGCCGCCCGGACTGCCAGCCGTAACTCTGTCTGGTGAGCCAGCACAGCCAGGGAGACAGGGCGACCCAGACGGCGCCGATAATGCCCCCGGTTTGCAAAGCCCCTAGCGGGAAGGTTACCGCCCCTAGACGCGCCGCACTGAGGTAAGCCAGAGGTGCACCAACGCCGGCAAGAACCGCCATCAGCGGGGGCCGCGTGCTCAGCCAGCGCAGGCTACCGCGGAGCGTGCCAGCAAAACCCAGCCAGATTGCAATCAGCCACAGCGGAATGGGTCCAGGGCTCGGTGTGGGAACAAAAACGAAGACCCCAAGGGACACCAACAGGCCGTCAGCTACACACCCGGGCAAAGCGCAGCCCACCATGAGCATGAGCTCGCTGCGCCAACACTCGACCCATAGCAAGTGCAAAGCCAGCAGAAACAGCAGGGCAAGGGTCACAGGAGTGCCACCGGCCACTGCCGTGAGCCACAGTGCTTGGTACCAGAAAAAGTTGATCCAGCGATTGCGCCCGGTCCGGTTCACGACACGCTCTTTTCGCGACTGGCGAGGGCCCGGCAGAGCAACGCCTGACAGGAGTGCGGAAGCGCGGCGAGCAATCGAATCACGCTGGCAAACGCGAACGGAAAAAACCCGGTACGGTCTCTGCTTCTTATTCGCGCAAGAATCTCCGCGGCCGCTTCCTCCGGCTCGATGCGAAGCGGCATTGTGAAACGGTTGCGGTCGGTTAACGGTGTCCTGACAAACCCGGGCGACACCGTCTGCACGATCACGCCTCTGGCATACAGGTCTACTTCAAGACACTTTGCGAAATAGAACAGGGCGGCCTTGCTGGCCCCGTAGGCCTCACTTCGGGTGAATGGCAACAGCCGGGCGAGGCTATCTACTATCAGCAACTGGGCTCCCGACCGTAGCCCTGGCAACAGAGCGTCTACCGTGTTCACCGCAGAAAAGAAGTTAGCGTCGAAGACTCGATGAAACAATTCTGTCTCGAATGCGTCGGTATCCACATATTCGCAGTAACCTGCGTTCAGAATCGCCACATCGACGACCATTCCCCGCAAGTTCGCGCGGCAGGCCTCAAGGTCGGCCAAATCGAAGGCGCGGGTTTCGATGCCCGGATGGGCCGCTGCCAAATCTGCTAAACGGCCAAGGTCGCGGCCACAGGCAATAACCCGCCAGCCCGCTCCTGCGGCGGCCAGCGCGATTGCCCGACCTATGCCTGAGCTCGCTCCGGTTATCAGCATTGACTGCATCGGTGCAGCGTAATCCGTGCTCGGGCGAGGGGTTTTCATGCTGCCAGCCCGCGACTCAGGGTTCCAGCGGAAGTTACGCAGAACGGCAAGCAGCGATAGTCCATTGCCTCTAGTGCAACGAGGTGGTCATGCGTCGGCGCCATCGTCGCCCCCATTTGCGTTGATCAATTTTGATAGTTTGATGTGCCCTGCATGAAGGCGGGCTTGCGGCTGCATGACAGATTTTTAATGTGAGCTACCCTCTGATGCTCGCGACACGATGGCGAGGTCTCCAAAAATTTTGAGTAGCGTTTCGAGTTGGAGTCCAATTCCGGACGAGCGGGAGATTCGACGTGAGGAGGCGGTGTTCGGAAGAACAATCATCAGATTCCAGCGCGCACCATTTCGGGGTTGAATGCACGGACACACAATCGGGTTCTGAAGAATCCTTGGGAAGTGAGTATCGACCTTGGCAAACGGCCGGGGTGGCGCAGCGCAGCGACCTGATCCCCGCGATCGAGAAGGGCGTCGCCGCCGGCGGCATCAGCGGCCTGCTCGCCGGCGCCCTGGCGGTGACGTTCCCGCCCGCGGGCTTGGTCCTCGGCGGCGGCGCTGTGCTCGGCCTAACGCTGTTCGGCGCCGGCTTCGGCGCCTGGATGTCGGGCATGGTGGGCGCAGGCCTGCCCAGCGGCCGCCTGGAGAAGTTCGAGTCCGCGATCGAGGCCGGGCAGTTGCTGATAATGATCGACGTGCCCCGAGATCGGGTCGAAGCCACGGAAGCTCTGGTGCGCCAACACCATCCCGAGGCCGAACTCGAAGGCACCGAGCCCAACATGCCCCTGTTCCCATGACGCGGACCTGGTGACAACGACCTT
>JBIKOF010000088.1:0-6824 GCA_044358205.1 Gammaproteobacteria bacterium
GCATCGAAGGGGTGGAGTCCAGTCTCGCCCTGGCCCATGCCATCTTGAGCCATCCCGCGGTTATCGCCGGACAGGCGCATACGCGCTTCGTCGAGGGTGCCGCCGCGACCTTGGCCGCTGCAGCGGGGGCCTTCGCAGCGGCACGCGCGACGACCACGGAAATCGCAGCGGCTGAGAAGACCACAGCGCAAAGCGTTCCACCAGGCCTGCATGGTGTGCATAGTGCTTTGCGCGGCAGCCTTGTGCGGTATCTGGTTACACCCGGCACAGTCGTTGCCCGTGGCACCCCCGTCGCGGTGCTTGAAGCCATGAAAATGCATCACTACGTCGAAGCGGATGCATCCGGTGAAGTGATGACGCTGCCATGTGAGATGGGGGAGACGGTGGCAGAGGGCGGGGTGCTGTGCGTGTTACGCCCGGATGCCGGGGTCGATGCGGCCGAATACCGGGAAGCCAGTGTCGATCTGGCAGCGCCGCGTTCTGACCTCGACGAGGTGCTGGCCTTGCATGCCATCGGCCTCGATGCTGCGCGTCCCGAGGCCGTTGCGAAGCGGCGGCGGTTGCACCAGCGCACTGCGCGCGAGAACGTCGAGGCCGTGTGCGACGGCGACAGTTTCATGGAAGTCGGCGCACTGCAGGTGGCTGCTCAACGCCGTCGGCGGACAATCGAGGATCTGCGCCGGAACACACCGGCGGATGGTCTAGTGGCCGGACTTGGCACGGTCAACGCGCCCCAGTTCGGTAATGAGGCCGCGCGTTGCGCGGTGCTCGCCTACGATTACACCGTGCTCGCGGGTACGCAGGGCGCGATGAATCACAAAAAGACCGATCGACTGCTGGAACTGGCACATGAACGGTCGCTACCGGTCATCTTCTTCACCGAGGGTGGTGGCGGACGGCCGGGTGATGTCGATGTGGAGGACATCATTGGCTCCTGGCTAGACCTGAAGACCTTCGCCACCTGGCCGCGTCTTTCAGGCCGTGCGCCGCGGATCGCGGTCAACGCCGGTCGCTGCTTTGCCGGAAACGCGGTCATATTCGGCTGCGCCGACATCACCATTGCCACGCGGGATTCCAATATCGGTCTTGCAGGACCGGCCATGATCGAAGGCGGTGGGCTAGGACGCTTCAGCCCCGAGGACATCGGTCCGATCGATGTGCAGACCACCAATGGAGTGGTCGATATCGCGGTGGAGGATGAAGTGGAAGGGGCCGCGCTCGCCCGCCGCATCCTCGCCTGTTTTCAGGGGCGCTGGCCCGATTGGCAGTGTGCCGATCAGCGGCTGCTCAGGCATGTGGTGCCCGAAGATCGGCTGCGCGTGTACGACGTGCGCCGCCTCATCGAGACGCTGGCCGACGCCGGTTCGGTCATCGAACTGCGACCGCTGTATGGTGTCGGTATCGTCACCGCGCTCATCCGTATCGAGGGGGTGGCCTTCGGCCTCATCGCCAACGATCCTCGGCACCTCGGTGGCGCCATCGATGGACCCGCCGCCGAAAAAGCCGCGCGTTTTCTGCAACTGTGCGAAAGCTATGGCTTGCCCGTCGTCTCGCTGTGCGACACCCCGGGATTCATGGTGGGACCGGACAGCGAAAAAACGGCGGCGGTGCGCCGGGGATCTCGACTCATCATTGCAAGCGCGAATCTGAGTGTGCCGCTGTTCACGGTAGTGACCCGCAAGGGTTACGGACTGGGCGCGCAGGCTATGGCAGGCGGCAGCTTCCACCGGCCCATGCTCTCGGTGGCCTGGCCCACCGGTGAGTTTGGGCCCATGGGTCTTGAAGGGGCGGTGAATCTGGGTTTCCGCAAGGAACTCGAAGCGGAGACCGACGAGGGGGCCCGCAAGGCGCTCTTCGAAACCCTGCTGGCGCGCATGTATGCGCAGGGTAAGGCCGTATCAGTGGCGAGCTTCATGGAAATCGATGCCGTCATCGATCCCGCCGATACACGCCGCTGGTTGTTACGCGCGCTTGCCGCCGCAGGGCCTATCGAGCGCGCACCGCGACGCTATGTGGATGTGTGGTAGCCAGCTGACCATCGCACGGGCACGGACTTCAGGCCACTCAGGTGGTTCGAGCCAAGATGATGTTCAGGTCGTTGAGGTCCGCAATTCCAAGCGGGTAGCGGTAACGCGCGCCGGCAGGCGTGCTCACGCGAAGTCCTGCCGCGCGGGTGGACGCTTCATGCCCTAATCATCCGCGACGGCGTAAATACCATGACCACTTCTCCGCGCTGGTTACGAACTTCGTTACGGGTCGTGACAACGCCGCGGTCGCCTCGCGAGGTGAGTTTGGCAGCAGTGACTTCCACCCACACTTCCAGCGTGTCGCCCACATAAACCGGTTGTTTGACTTCCATGTTCCCGCCAAGGAAGGCCATGCCGGTGTCGGTGAGTGCACCACTGCCGATGACCAGCCCTTCGGCAATGGAGAGCGTGAGCGCGCCGGGGATGAGGCGTCCCTTGAAACCCAACTCCAGCGGCGCTTCGGCGTCCATGAACAGGGACTCGTTGAAACCGAAGGCAGTGGCGAAGGTCATCAGGTCGAATTCAGTGACTGTGCGCCGACGGGTGCTGAATCGCAGCCCCACTTTTTGATCGGCAAAGCGCATGCCCTGGCCGACGCGCTCGGGTGCGGTGGAATCTGACTCGCGCATGCAGGCTTGTCCTTGGTCCAAGAGTTTCAGGGAAGGTGTGGCAGGCTTTGCGGAACGGCTTGCGCCACAGGTAAGTACCTCAGGCCTCATCCAATGCGACGAGGTCTCCGTTGCGCAGCACCAGCCCGTGCTCGGCCGCCTCGATGACGGTCTCCCGTGGCCAGTGTACGCGTCCCGGATCGGTGCCTCCGACGATGGCCATCATCAGGCCCTCTCCGCGCCCCAGATAGCGGAAGCCACGCGACACACCCACAGGCACCGAGATGGTGTCGTAGGGGTCCAGGGTGACTTCATGGCGGCTGCCATCCCGGTTTTGCCAGAACACCCCCCACTGGCCTTTCATCGGGATGAACACTTCGAGGGTTTCGTGGATATGCAGCGTGGCACCGCAACCGTGTCTGGCGCGGATATACGCCACATTGAAGTCGCGGTTGTCCTTGATGGGTGGCGCAAGCTCGGGGTCCTCAATCACCCCGCGTCCGATAACCGTGAGGATGTCGCGCTTGCCATTAGGTAAGCGCGTATCGATGAACGCCTTGGCAGAAGACTTGAGCGACTTGAAGCGACCCACCCGGGTGGCCTCCATTTTCTCTGGGCTCATGTCCACACGGCGCAGGCTGCGCTTGGCGGGCGCGGTTGCGGCTTTGGTGCGCGCGGTTGTCTTGGCTGCCGCTTTTCGTTGGGTTGCGGGGGTACCCGACCGGGTGCGTGTTGCCATGGAAGTCGCGCCTCACTGCAAATGGATGGCAGCAGTATAGGCGCAGGCGCGATGCCGTAAAGCCCGCCTAGTCTGATGGTGAACGGTGCGCATCGCGCGCCCGATGCAGCGCGAGGCGACGGCGCCAGCGGCGCGCCACGCTGAAGCGCCAGACGCCCTCGACCAGCGCATAGGTGAGCGTTCCGGCGACGACGCCACACACTGCAGATCCCACACACAGCGGCAACCAGATTTCGCCGAAGGCGTGTCCCAGACTGCTCAGGTTCACATGGAGGTCGAGCGAATCAAGCGAGCGTGGGGCTTCGCCCAGGAACCATGCACCCACTCGATAGGCAAAGTAGAAGATGGGGACCCAAGTAATGGGGTTGGTCACCCACACGGCAGCCACCATCACCGGCAGGTTGATGCCGAGGACCAGCGCGATGGGCGCGACCATCGTCATGTGGATGGGAATCGGGAAGAACGCCACGAGCATGCCAACACCCGCTGCGCGGGAAACCGAGCGCCGGCCAAAATGCCAGAGGTTGGGATCGTGCAGGCGATGACCCAGCCACCGCAGCATGCGGTGGCTGGAAACCTGGTCGCGTCCGGGCAGTCTGGATTGCAGGGCGCGACGCAGGTTCATGGAAGACTCATGGGCTCAACTGCTGCTTGCGGGCTTCACGCCGAATGTAGTGCTGGACGGCCTTGAGGTCGTCCGTGGACACATCCTTGAAGTAGGGCATGCCGCGCGTCTTGAGCGCACCTTCAAAGACTATCTTATGCAGCAGTTTATCGTCGAGCAGCGCTGCTGAGGCGCGCAGGTCGGGTGCATTCCCACCAGCGGTCCCCGCGGGACCATGACACATGCCACAGGACTCCTTCCAAACGAAACTTCCGCGTTCGGCGATCTCGTCATAGACCACGAACTCGGGTGCCTGCAGCGGCTTCGCGAAGTGGGGCTCTGGCATGGGGGGCAGGGTCTGCTTGCCGTCCAGTGCAAACACCACCAGTCGCCGCGGCTGTTTGCCGTAAGACCACCCGTGCTGCGCGGCCATGGAACCGCCTGTCGCGGTCATGGAACCACCCCAGCCCACGAGTTGGGCGATGTACTGGCGGCCATCGAGCGAATAGGTAATGGGAGGCGCGGAGATCCCAAGTCCAAGCGCCTGGCTCCACAGCGGTTTGCCTGTATCGGCGGTATAGGCGAAGAGCTTGCCGTCGGCGCGCCCCTGAAATACCAGATTACCGCGGGTCGTGAGCGTGCCCGCGTTCCAAACGCCCGGAGTAGGGACCTCCCACACGAGTTTCTGCTGCACCGGATCCCAGGCGCGAAGGGCAGAGTAGCCCCAGTCCGCGGGACCATCGGCACGCAGGAAGTCCACACCGGGATCGAACTTGAAGTCGGGCGACTTCCAGGCTTTCGGTTTGGTGTAGGTGTCGCTGAAGAGGGCGGCCATCTCAATCGAGGGGATATAGACGAGGCCCGTTTCCTGATTGAAGGACATCGCGGGCCAGTTGTGCGTTCCGAACGGGCCCGGCCATACAAGTTCCTCACCGTCCTCGTAACGGGCGCCGGCCCGTTCGATGGGGCGACCCGTCGCCATGTCGATACCGGTCGCCCAGTCCACCTTACCGAACTGCTTGGCAGACAGCAGTTTGCCCGTGCTGCGATCGATGACGTAGAAGAATCCATTTTTCGGTGCATGCAACAGAGCTTTCACCGGCTTGTCGTCGATCTTCAGATCTGCCAGCACGATGTCCATGTTGGAGTTGTAGTCCCAGGTCTCTCCTGGTGTGGTCTGGTAGTGCCACACGTATTCACCGGTGTCGGCATCCAACGCAACGATGGAGCAGAGGAAGAGATTGTCCCCGCCTTCGGGGCTGCGCATCTTCTGGTTCCAGGGTGAGCCGTTTCCAGTGCCGAGATAGATACGATTGAACTCGGGGTCGTAGGTGATGCCGTGCCATACGGTGCCACCGCCGCCGTGCTTCCACCATTCACCGGTCCAGGTCTTAGCGGCCATTTCCATGGCCTTGTTCTCGAAGCCTTTCGCCGGATCACCGGGCACGGTGTAGAAGCGCCAGGCCTGTTTGCCCGTCTCTGCATCGTAAGCGGTGACGAATCCACGGGCCGCACCCCATTCGGTGCCGCCGTTGCCAATGATGACCTTGCCCCGAAATACGCGCGGCGCACCAGAGATGAACAGTGGTAATGCCGGGTCAAAGGTTTGCGTGGTCCAGACTTCCTTGCCGGTTTTTGCATCGACTGCAATCAGGCGGCCATCGCCAGTGACGATGTAGACCTTGTTGTTCCAGTAGGCGACGCCCCGGTTCCAGTCCCACAGGATCCGTGCGCGGTGGTCGGCAACCTTCAGCACTTGAGGATCGTATTCCCACAGGATCTTGCCCGTGCGGGCATCCACAGCGCGCGTGACGCTGTAGCTGCCATTGAAGTAGAGCACGCCGTCGACCATCAGCGGCGTGGCCGTGAGAGAGCGGTCGGTGGGCAGATCGAGCGTCCAGGCAATGCCTAAGCGATTGATGTTTTCGGGTGTGATTTCGGTGAGCGGGCTGTAGCGCTGTTCCATGTGGGTTCGGCCGTAGCCGAGCCACTGTCCGTCCTGATCGAGATCCGTCAGGGCCTTGTCATCGACCACCGTGGTTGCCGACAGCGGCGCGGTCACGGCGAGTGCGGCGGCCAGCGCCGCGGCGAGTGCTGTGCGATTCATACCGGGTTCCCTCTGCGAATCATGTTTTCGTAGTCCTCTACCCACTGGCGCACCACATGGTATTGATGGCGCAGGGCGAGTTCGTGGTCGTGGTAGTGAAATTCCTTTACGAGTCCCTGGTCGAGCGAGGCCTGAATACGCTCGAGCGTGTTGCAGTCCTCCAACACTGCATCGCGCAGTTCCACCATGGAGTTCTCCTGACCGAAGCGCTGGGCGGCGTTGCTCGCAGGACGCAGATAGCCACGCATCTGCCACACCACCTTGTTGGCCGCCAGTGGCCACATCTGGTGCGTGAAATACATGCCGCTGCCCATCACGATGATCCAGTTGGGGAAGAACGCCGTGACATCGATGGACCAGTTGGGCGCACGCGTCTCGTTGAGACCTTTGGGCAGGACGGTGTTCTCATCCACCGCGCCGCTGGTCACTGAAGGGCCCGGCGCGTACTGGAAGGCGAGTCCCTGAACCGGATTGGGTTGATAGGCCATGTTCCCCCACACCGACTGAGTGCGGTGAGGTCCTTTGAGTCGGATGTCGATGAGGCGACCGTGAGGATTATCTGGGCCGGCGAGGGTTTCCTTGATGGAATGACGATGCAGGATGGGCACGTGGTAGGTTTCGCAGAACGAATCCACCATGCATTTCCAGTTGCAATTGATGGTGCCCTCATATTCGAAGATCGCAGTGCCCCGATGAAACGGATAGCCCTCCAGATCGCGGCCATGATCCCCGAGAAACT
>JBIKOF010000089.1:0-6813 GCA_044358205.1 Gammaproteobacteria bacterium
CACGCTCAATGCGGTTGAGCAGCCACTGTCGCGAATACTCGCGCGCATCGCGCACCAGGCCGACCTGCGCTATCAGCTGGAAGGCCGTACGCTGAGGGTTGGACCCGACTCGCCGCACTTCAGGAATTACGAGGTGGACTACGTCAACCTCACTCGGGATACCGAAAGCACGGTCAATGTGGCGACCCGCATCTCCACCACCGGGCAAGGGGGCTCGGACGCGGTCGGGGGAGGCAACGCCAGCCAGCAGGGTGACGCCATGAACACCTCCGGCACCCGGGTGAGCTCACAGTCCTCTAACCACTTCTGGCAAACCTTGGCAGGGAACATCCTCGGCATCCTCGGCAAACCTCCTGTCGCGGAGAGTCCAGGTGACGACCCCGATCTGGTGGTGAACGCGGAAGCCGGCGTAATTTCGGTACGGGCCACGGATCGCCAGCACGCGCTCATCCGCAGCTTTCTCGAGCGCGTGACACTGAACGCCCGCCGTCAGGTGCTCATTGAAGCGACGATCGTCGAGGTCACCCTGAACGATGAGTACCAGGCCGGGGTGGACTGGCGGATGCTCGCGCGCGAAGGCAAGGCCGGTTTCAGCCTCGATCAGGATCTGCTGGGCGCCATCACCGATGGGGTGGTGGACAATGCCGTATCCGCCTTCACGCTGGGTTACCGCGATGCGGATGCAAGCGGCCAGCGCATCGAGGCCACGGTCCGTCTGTTGAGCGAATTCGGCGAAACGCGCGTGTTGTCGAGTCCGCGGCTGATGGTCATCAACAATCAGACCGCGCTGCTGAAGGTGGTAGAGGAACTGGTGTATTTCACGCTTGATGTCACCACCACGGATGGAACGGCAAACGCCCAGGGTCGCTCGTTCGTGGAAACGCAGGTGCATTCGGTGCCAGTGGGGCTGGTCATGGCCGTGACGCCTCAAATCGCCGCCAACGAGGAGATCACGCTCACCGTGCGCCCGACGATCTCCCAGAAGATAGGCGATGCGGTGGATCCAGGACCACAGCTGGCAAGCCAACTCAACGGTATCGAGGGCGCACGCATCACCAACACCGTGCCGGTGATCCGGACCCGCGAGATGGAATCGGTATTGAAGCTGGTGAACGGCGAGACCGGCGTGCTCGGTGGCTTGATGCAGGACGAAGTTCGCACCGGTCGGCGAGAGGTGCCCGGACTCGCACGCCTGCCTCTGCTGGGCAGCACGATTTTCGACGCCGACGAGCGCGGCAGTCGCAAAACCGAACTGGTGATCTTCCTGCGACCAATGATTATCGATACCCCAGCGCGTGCCCTCGATCCGGCAGAGGATCGTGACCCGTGGCGTTGACGTGCTGACAGGGACAGCACGGCGATGAGCCTGCTGATGGATGCACTCCGTCGGGCCGAAGCCGAGAAGCGCGCCGCTGCGGCGCGTGAGGCGCCCACGTTGGAGGAAGCGCTCCCCGAACACTTCGATCTGCGGCTGGAACCGGAGCCCGAGCGCGTCAATGCACGGGCGGGTTCCGCCCGCAGTCCACGTGCCCATGAGTTGGAGCGCGTGCTGGATATGGGCAGCGAAGATCCAACGCTGGCCGACGAATTCATGCTGAATCCGGGACCGGTGCCGCCTGCACCGGATCTGGCCACCCTCGGACGCCCGGAGCGGGTAACCCCGCAAACCGTGTTTGCGGCGGGTCGCCAACCGTTGATGAGCCGTCAGACGGTCGGTCTTGCCGCTGCTGCCCTGCTGGGCGTAGCGAGTCTGGGAATCTTGAGTTGGCGCATGCTGGGCGAGCCGCCGGCGCCCCCCTCGCTCGCACCCCTGGCGCCTACGCCTGCGCCTGCGCGTCTGGGCCCGGGCCCGGAATCAGAGGGACTCACGATCCCAAACACTGGATCCACGCCTGCGACAAGCGCCAACGCGGCGTTGCCCTCCGGGGATACCCTGCCTGACGGTTTGTCCGAGGCAAGCTTGGTGGAGACTCCTTCCACGTCGTTGGTGGACGAAGCGGCGCCGGTCAACGCGCCCCCTATCGCCGCATCCACTGCCGCATCCACTGCCGCATCCACTGCCGCATCCACTGCCGCACCCACTGCCGCACCCACTGCCGCACCCCCTATCGCCGCACCCCCTATCGCCGCACCCACTGCCGCACCCACTGCCGCAGAATCCATCGTGATACTGCGCGCATCGCCCACGGCAACACAGGCGAACACGCGTGTAGAAGATGCGTACGCCGCTTGGCGGCGCGGCGATTTGGTGAGTGCGCGCGCAGGCTACGAGAAAGTGCTCGCGACAGCACCGCGCAGCGTAGACGCGCATCTCGGGCTGGGCGCCATCGCCCTCCGCGAGGGACAGGCGGCAGCTGCCCGCAGCCATTATTTGCGCGCACTCGAACTTGCGCCCGGAAACGCAATGGCGACGGCCGCGATTGTTCTCATCGACGCCGGTGAAGGCGATGCGAAGGCCGCCGAACGCCTTGCGCAGCTGCCCGATGCGGCCGATCCCTACGTGCAATTTGCACTGGGGAATCACCATGCGCGCAGCGGTCGGTGGGCGGACGCGCAACGCGCCTACTTCGCTGCGAGTAAAGGGGACCCGGGCAATGCGGACTACGCGTTCAATCTGGCCGTGAGTCTGGATCGACTGGGCCAGCGCGCCGCTGCACGCACGTGGTACGACCGGGCGCTCGCCCTGCACCAGCCTGAGCATCGCTTCGATCCGGCAGTCGCGCGGGCCCGTCTCGCGACGCTGGAAACCCCCTCACGCTCACCCCATGAATAGCGCACGACGACCTCCGCGTATCGGCGAGCTGCTCGTTCAGAAAGGCGTCGTGAGCGAAGACCAGATCCGCATCGCGCTCACCGAACAGAAACAAAACCGGGAATATCTCGGGAAGATTCTCGTGCGCCTCGGCTTCGCCACCGAGGCCGTGATCCTCGATGTACTGGGCGGCGCGCTCGGCCAGCAGCAGGCCGATCTGGGCAAAGCTGTCGTGGATGGAGAGGCGGTCCGTCTGGTGCCTAAGGATCTCGCGCGCCGTTATCACTTGTTGCCGCTGACGTGGGAAGCCAATCGCAATCGGCTGACCGTGGCCATGGCGGATCCCTTCAATGTGGTCGCGCTCGATCAGCTCTCGGCGCTGGTAGGAAGCGATGCCGAGATCGTGCCGTTGATGGCCGGCGAAGCAGATATCGAGCGCGCTATCGATCAATGGTACGGGTTCGAGCTGTCAGTGGATGGGATCCTGCGCGAGATCGAAACCGGGGAAGTGGATTACTCGAGCCTCGATGCGGATGCGCGCGAGTACAGTCAACCGGTGGTGCGTCTGGTCAATGCGCTACTGGCCGATGCGGTGAAGCGGGGCGCCTCCGATATTCATTTCGAACCGGAAGAAGGTTTTCTGCGCTTTCGTTACCGCATCGATGGCGTGTTGCGCCAGGTGCGCAGTCTCCATCGCCACTACTGGGCGGCGCTGGCGGTGCGCCTGAAAGTGATGGCGGGCATGGACATCGCGGAAACCCGGGCGCCCCAGGATGGCCGCATCACGTTGTCGCTTTCCGGACGTCCTATCGATTTTCGTGCCTCGACCCTACCCACCGTCCACGGCGAGAACATCGTGCTCAGAGTGCTCGATCGGCACAAAGGCATCGTTCCCATCGACGATCTGGGACTGGATGATGCAAGCCTCGACCTGCTCAAGCTCATGGTCGCGCGCCCGCAAGGATTATTGCTGGTCACCGGCCCCACCGGCAGCGGTAAGACCACCACCCTCTACAGCCTGCTCAAGCACCTCAATACCGAGCGGGTGAACATCATGACGCTTGAAGATCCGGTGGAATATCCGATGGGCATGATCCGCCAGACATCGCTCAACGAGGCCGTGCGACTCGATTTCGCGAGCGGGGTTCGCGCCATGCTGCGCCAGGATCCGGACATCATCCTCGTGGGCGAAATTCGCGATGAAGACACCGCCGGCATGGCCTTCCGCGCCGCGATGACGGGTCATCAGGTGTTCTCCACCCTGCATGCCAACTCGGCCCTGGGCGCGCTGCCGCGACTCATGGATATGGGCGTACGCCCAGGCGTAATCGCAGGCAACCTCATCGGTATCCTTGCCCAGCGACTGGTGCGCAAGCTGCGCCCCGCGTGCCGGGAGGCGTACGCGCCCTCACCGCTGGAGCGGCGCTTGCTTGGTGTCGTCGATGATCGACCGCTCACGCTCTACCGTGTCGCCGAGGAATATCGGCATGCAGAGCATCAGGGTTACGAGGGTCGGACTGCGGTGATGGAAGTGCTGCGCTTCGATGATGAGCTCGATGAAGCCGTGACTCGCGGCGCCAGTACCCGCGAACTGCTCCGTCTGGCGACCGCGCGAGGCTTCAGGCCACTGGCGGAATCGGCGATACGCCGTGTGCTCGATGGCACGACCACCCTCGACGAGGTGACGCGGGTGGTAGATCTCACCGACAGGCTGCAGTGATGGAAGCCTGGCGCTACAAGGCGATGGATGCGCGAGGCCGGGTGAGTCGGGGCCGGATGGAGGCAAGCAACCCTGGCGATCTCGAGGCACGATTGAGCCGACTTGGTCTCGATCTCATCACCTTTACGCCAACGCACTTGCGCCGCGGGTGGCCCCGCCGCGCAGCTGTGAGGACATCGGAGTTGGTGACTCTGTGTTTCCAGCTGGAACAACTGCTACGCGCAGGGGTTCCGATGATCGAGGTCCTTGTCGATCTCCGTGACACCGTTGAGGAGCGAGGTCTCAAAACCGTGCTCGCAGCGCTCGTCGAGGCGATTGAAGGGGGGAAGCCCTTGTCGGAGGCGCTGGCAGCGCACCCGGACGTCTTCGACGGCGTTTTCGTGAGCCTGGTGCACGCGGGCGAGCAGAGTGGCCGGCTACCCGAGATCCTGAATCGCCTGGTCGACAACCTGAAGTGGCAGGACGAACAGGCGACGCAGGCTCGACGCCTGCTGCTTTATCCCGCGCTGGTCGGTGTGGTGGTCACGGGTGCGCTGACGTTTCTGATGCTGCATGTGGTACCGCAGCTGGTTGGCTTCCTGCAGAACATGGGGCAAGCATTGCCGCTGCAGACGCGTGCGCTCATTCAGACTTCCGCCTTTCTTGCGGCCCACAGCGGCAAACTTGGCACGGTGTTGCTGGCATCAGGGATAGGTGTTGTCATGCTCCAGCGCCGGCATTCCGGCTTTGCGCTCTGGCTGGATGCCTGGAAGCTGCGGCTGCCCCTGATTGGGCCGTTGCTGCAACGATTGATCATCAGCCGAGTGTGCGGTGTGTTTGCCATTCTCTACGGGGCGGGGATCCCTATCCTCGAATGCCTGCGCAGCGGAGAAGCGGTGGCGGGGAATCGCGCCATCCGGCGCGCCCTGAACGAAGCCAGCCGGCGCATCGCGGACGGCGGTGGAATCAGTGCGAGCTTTGTCGCCACCGGGCTGTTTCCTCCGCTGGTGATTCGCATGCTGCGCATGGGTGAGAGCACCGGGGCACTCGATCAGGCACTCGAAAACGTTACTTACTTTTTCACGCGTGAGGCGCGAGAAACCGTTTCCCGTCTGCAGACGCTGGTGCTGCCCGTCCTGACAGTCCTGCTGGGTCTTGTGGTGCTTTGGATAGTTTCGGCTGTACTGGGCCCGCTGTATGACTTGTTCACCCAGATCGAACTATGACGATATGCGCATGAGTCCGTCATGAGACATCGCTTTGGCGCTACGCGCGTTTTGCTGATTGGTGCCGATCGCGCGCTGCTATTTCTGAGCGACCGTGGCGCGCTCCGGCATGCCTATGAGTTTTCGACTGGCGAAGAAGGACTGCGCGCGTTTAGTCAGTATCTGGCCACAGCCCCCCGCACGCCCATACGCGTGCTGGTGGATCTGATGGACGAGGAATTTCGCCTCGAGAGCATTCCGCATGTGCGCGGACGCGAACGGCGCGCGGTGCTCGAGCGGCGTCAATCGCGGCTTTTTCGCGGGACACCCTTCTGGCAGGCGCTACCGCAAGGGCGCGAGACTGAAGGCCGCGGAGACGACCGTGTGCTGATGATGGCGCTGACGCGGCCCGAACAGATTGAACCCTGGCTCGCCGCGCTGGCGCGACAGCATGCGCCATTGGCGGGCATCCATTCCCTGCCGGCGCTCGCCCCCACCTTACTTGCCCGGTTGGGAATTCGCGGCGGCCACCTCATGCTTGTGAGCGTGCAGGCCGCCGGCGGCCTGCGCCAGACTTTCCTACGCGACGGACAGATAACGCTCAGCCGGCTGGTGGCCATGCCGCGGGCCGGCACCGTGCCCTATGGCACCTTCGTCTTTGGTGAAGGGGTAAAGCTCCGCCGCTACCTGAATAGCCTGGCGCTACTCGGCCGGGATGAACCGCTGTATATCCACCTGTTGAGTCACGGCGAGTCTCTGCGCGAACTTGAAGCCCAGTGCATCAACACCGAGACCGAACGCCATGTGCTCATCGACACCGCCACGGTGGCGACCAGGCTAGGGTTGGCGGAGGCCGCCGTCACTGCCGAGAGCGATGTGCTTTTTGCACAACTGCTGCTCGACGCGCCGCCCAGCATCGATTACGCGCGCACGAGCGATCGCCGTGACTACCGCTTGCACCGGCAACGTTTGGCCTTAGTTGCCTCAGCAGCAGCCGCTCTGCTGGCGGGCACCGGATTTGCTGCCACCCGTGTCCTGCAGGCGGAGACTTTGCGGCAGGACACGGCGCGTCTCAGCTCCGAGACTCAGCATTATCTGGAGCGCACCCAGGCGGCGCGCGCGGCACTTCCCGCCACACCGATCGAGGCACAGACGCT
>JBIKOF010000090.1:0-6778 GCA_044358205.1 Gammaproteobacteria bacterium
CAGCGCAAACCAGTCCTCATCGGCATCGGGAGAGATAACGCCGGTTTGGCGGCCCCCCACGGCAAGGGTGGCCGTGCTCGTGGTGTTGCCCGGCACATCCACCAGGACGGTTTCCGAGATGGCAAGACGATAAGCCCCAAGGCCAGCGCCGTAACCCCCGGCGGAGATGAAGTACTGGCCCGTGCTCATCGGGGTAAAGACGACGCGCGACTCCCTCGAGATCCCGAAGTCGTCGTTTGAGGTCCCGGTGATGAGCGCCCCGGCACTGTCGTGGATGCCACGCAAGTAGGGATCGGCCAGCGTCAGTGGCGACCCGCTTGGCGCTCCCAGTAGCTGCACCGTGTATTCACGACCCGCCGTGAGGTTCACCCGAAACCAGTCGGTGTCGGCGGCAAAATTGACAACGCCCGTGACACTGGCATTGATAACGGCGAGTCCCGTGGTGGCGATGGTGTCGGGATAGTCGTCCCCGCTTGCCGTGACGGTGAGGGTGTAAGCCCCCAGACCGCGCTGGTGATCGCGCGCGACGAGGTGATAGACCCCGTTTACCGTCGGGGTGAAGAGGACGCGGGCATCGACCCCGCCGGCGGCATCGTCGTCGGTCCGCAGCAGCACACCGGTGGGGCTCCGGAGTTCGAGGAATGGATCGGACAGACCTCCGGTCGACTTGCGCAGCACAAACTCGTACTGCACCCCTGCGTTCAACTGAACCTTGAAATAGTCACGGTCGCCTGCAACCTCGATGCGGCCCGTGGCGCCCGGGCCATTGACCACCGCAAGCCCCGTGGTCGACACGTTGCCGGCGTAGTCATCCAGGGCGCGAAGCGTGATCTGATAATTTCCGCTTCCGCGATCCTCGAAAGCGCCTGCGTCGAGATAATGGAAGCCGGTGCGGGTGGCGGTGTAGACCAGCAAGGAATCGCGGTCACCGCCGCCATCGTCATTCACAGCCAGAACCCTGCCCAGGTGGTCACGCAGCGTCAGAAAGCTGTCGTCGACCCCGTTGGTGGCCGTGCCCTCAAGGCGAATCTGGTAAGTCACGCCCGCCACCAGCGAGACGCGGAAGTAATCGTGATCGCCTACGACTTCCAGCGCACCCATGACGGCCGGACCATTCACGAGCACGCGACCCGTGGTGGCCCGGGTTGCCAGAAAGTCATCCGGGACGAGCGGCGTCGCCCGCACCAGGTAGCCGCCGACCAAGTCCTGATAACCGTATACCAGTGCGTAGTAGGTCCCCGAGACCGTCGCCGTGAAGTCCGCGCGCGGGAAGAGATTGCCCGGCGCCGCATCATCATTGCGAGCGACCTGGACAAGGGAGTCGTTATAGAGCTCGAAGATGGGATCGCTGAGTGCGACCGCGCCGGCCCCGGTGACGGTGAAGCGGTAGCTCATTCCCGCGACGAGTTCCACGCGGAAAGCATCGGCGTCGCCCGGGTTCTCGATGGTCCCCGTCGTGGCAAGTCCGTTGGGGACGATCACACCCTCGGTTGCGGTGGTGGCCGGGTAATCATCGAGTACCGCGGCAGACAAAACATACGCGCCTAACGCCGCCGAATAATCGCTCGCGGAGAGGTAGTAGTCGCCCGTTACGCTCGGTATGAAATCGATCGCCGAATCGAGGCCCGGACCGCTGTCATCGTCTTCCGCGATGAGCACCCCCGCCGCGTCGTAGAGCCGCAGATAGGGGTCGGGTATGCCTAGGGCAACGGCTGAAGAGAGGCTGAAGCGGTAAAGGAGTCCCGCGGTAAGCGTGACACGGACCCAGTCGGTGTCCCCTACATTTTCCAGAGTTCCGAGGTACGGTGTCCCGGGTTGCAGGGTCACCTGAGTCGTAGCGTTTGAGGGGACACTGTCAGGCATACGCGCACCCCTTTTGCGTGACTCCCACCGGGTACTACTTTGGAGCAGCCGGTCCGGCGGCCCCGACACGCATTATCTTTTCGGCAAAAGCTCACCCATCGATATAGACCTTGCGATGGCTGAACCGCCACTCGCCGTCGACTTTGCGCAGCGTGTCGCGGTAACCGCCGGTGAGCAGGTACTCGCTCTTGCCATCGTGGACCTTGAAGTAGATGAGGCCGCAGGTGCCTGTGGCGGTGTCGCCTTCGATGTCGAAACTGACATTGACCATCATGTGACGCACGCCACCGCCGGCCCATGAATTCTCGTACTGCCCGGTAAACCGGCGCAGCTCCTCCGGGCCTTTGAACAAGCCCATCAACGGGCTTTCGAAGATCCCATCGGCGGTGAAGCAGTCGATCCAGTCATCAAAGCGCGCCGCATCGACGTAGTTGGCGTAGCGGGCATAGAGCTCGCGAATCTGTTCACGGTCGTCGAAGCTTCCGGTAATTCTGGGCATGTTCGTCTCCCCAAATGGCTGCGCACGAAAAGAACTCGAGAAAGGACAGTCGACCTTTCGGCGACGAAGTGCAAGCGGCTCAGGAAACGACGGCCTGGCGCTCCCGCGCCACCGCGCGGTATCCGATATCGCGCCGGCAATGCATGTCCTGCCACTGAATCTGATCGACGCGTGCATAGGCACGGGCCTGCGCCTCGGCGACGGAAGCCCCAAGGCCAACCACGCACAGCACCCGCCCCCCCGTGTTCACCACCGCGTCCGCACGGAGGGCGGTCCCTGCATGAAAAACCCGGGTATGCGGGGCAGAATCCTCGAGGCCGTGAATGGGATGCCCTTTGGAAATCTCCCCGGGATAGCCACCGGAGGCCATCACTACACCCACTGCCGCCCGTGCATCGAAATCCAGTCGTACCTTGCGACCGCGCCCTTCGAGCAGCGCCAGACAGGCTTCGACCAAATCGGAGCGCAGTCGCATCATCATGGGCTGGGTTTCGGGATCCCCGAAGCGGCAGTTGTATTCGAGAACCTTGGGTTCACCGGTGGAGGTGATCATCAGCCCCGCATACAGGAAACCGAGATAAGGACGCCCTTCGGCTGCCATGCCAGACAGGGTGGGGCGAATGACGTCTGCGATGACGCGGGCATGCAGCGCGCGGTCGACGACCGGTGCCGGCGAGTAAGCCCCCATGCCACCGGTGTTGGGCCCGGCATCACCGTCATTCACCGCCTTGTGATCCTGAGCGGACGCAAACGGAATGATGGATACGCCATCGGTCATGACGATGAAGCTCGCCTCTTCGCCTTCGAGAAACTCCTCGACGACGATCTCGGCACCCGCGCTGCCGAAGTTCCCGTCCTGAAGCATTCCGCGCGCGGCCTCGAGCGCCTCGTCCGTGGAACGGGCGATCACCACACCTTTGCCGGCGGCAAGCCCAGAGGCCTTCACCACCACGGGCAGCGGATGGGTTTCAATGTAGGCCTGCGCCGCGCCCAGTTCCGTGAAATTGCGATAGCGTGCCGTGGGGATGTGGTGGCGCTGGAAGAAATCTTTGGAGAAGGCTTTTGAGCCCTCGAGGACGGCGGCGTTTTCGCGCGGACCGAAGCAGCGCAACCCCGCACGCGCGAAGGCATCCACCACGCCGGCGACCAAGGGCTGTTCGGGCCCGACGATGGTCAGCGCCACCTGCTGCCGACGCGCGAAGGCCACCAGTCTCGGAACGTCTTCCGCACCGATAGCCACATTCCGGACCTTCGGCTCACGTGCCGTTCCCGCGTTGCCCGGTGCAACGAATACCTGTCTCACCCGACTGGACTGCGCACATTTCCAGGCGAGTGCATGTTCGCGGCCGCCACCGCCGATGATGAGAACTTTCATGAAACTCCTCGCCTGTGCGCCACGCGTCAGTGGCGGAAGTGGCGCATGCCGGTAAAGACCATCGCCATGCCGGCTTCATCCGCCGCAGCGATGACTTCCGCGTCGCGCACAGAGCCGCCCGGCTGGATAACCGCCGAGATCCCGACCGCTGCAGCGGAATCGATGCCGTCGCGAAAGGGAAAGAATGCGTCTGATGCCATGACGGAGCCAGCTACTTCGAGGCCTTCATCCGCCGCCTTGATACCCGCGATGCGTGCGCTGTACACACGGCTCATCTGGCCTGCGCCGATCCCGATGGTGCGTCGGTCACGGGCATAGACAATGGCATTGGACTTCACGCATTTGACCACGCGCCAGGCGAAGAGAAGATCCGCCAGTTCAATGGCAGTTGGCGTGCGACGACTCACCACCTTGAGATCGGACGCAGCAATGCGACAGGCAATGTCATCGCGATCCTGCACCAGAATGCCACCGGTCACACGCTTGTAGTCCAGTGTCGGGCGGTCGGGCGCAAAGGCGCCCACTACCAAAAGGCGGAGATCGCGCTTGCGCTGGCACACGACACGCGCCGCCTCGCTCACGGAGGGCGCTACGATAACCTCCACAAACTGGCGGTCCACGATACGGGTCGCTGTGTCGGCATCGAGTTCACGGTTGAAGGCGATGATTCCGCCGAAGGCGGAAGTGGGATCGGTTGCGTAGGCGCGCTCATAGGCTTCTGCCAAATCACCCGCCTCGGCGACACCGCAGGGATTGGCATGCTTGACGATGCAGCAGGCCGGGCCGTCAAAAGCCGCCACGCACATCAAGGCGGCATCGGTATCCGCGATGTTGTTGAAAGACAGTTCCTTGCCGTGGAGTTGCTGCGCGGCGGCGATCGATCCTGTCGGGGCATCGTCCTCAACATAAAACGCGGCGGTCTGATGCGGGTTTTCGCCGTAGCGTAAATCCTGCTTCTTGTGGAATGTCGGTGCGTGGCTGGCGGGGTAGCGGTCTGCGCCCGGCAGCTGACGGTTGAGGTAGGCGGCAATGGCCGTGTCGTATTCCCCGGTATGCGCAAACGCCTTGGCAGCAAGCTGGAAGCAGGTGGCCGGTTGAAGCGAACCGCCATTTGCTTCGAGTTCTGTTGCGATTGCGACGTAGTCTGCCGGGTCGACCACGACGGCCACATGCGCATGATTCTTGGCGGCGCCCCGCAGCATCGCCGGCCCTCCAACATCAATATTTTCGATGGCAGTGGCGAGGTCACAGTCCGGTTGGGCGACAGTGGCGCGAAAGGGGTAAAGGTTGACGATCAGGAGGTCGATTGGGGCAATGCCATGGGCGTCCATCACCGCGTCATCTACGCCCCGGCGCCCAAGCAATCCGCCGTGGATCTTGGGATGCAGGGTTTTGACGCGGCCATCCATCATCTCCGGAAACCCGGTGTGCTCCGCGACATCTTTCACCTGTATTCCGGCCTCGCGCAGCAGGCGAGCCGTGCCGCCCGTGGAGAGGATCTCCACCCCTAGACGCGTGAGAGTGGCCACAAAGGGCAGCAGGCCTTCCTTGTCGGAAACGCTGACAAGGGCGCGTCGGATTTTGATCATGCTGCGTGTCCGTTCAGGGATTCAGGCCGTAACGCTCGAGCTTCTTGCGCAGGGTGGCGCGGTTCAAGCCTAGAAACTGGGCAGCCTTCGAGATATTGCCGCGTGTGCGGTTCATGACCACTTCGAGCAGCGGCCGCTCCATTTCGCCCAACACGAAATCGTAAAGCTCCCCGGGGGCATGGCCATTGAGCTGATTGAAATAGCGCTCCATTGCCTGCCGGACATGGAAGGACAGCGGAGGGGCGTCGCGATCCTGTGGAAGATTGATGATCTGGGCCGTGGTATTCGTGGCGGGCTGGGCTGGGCTGCTCATGCCGCTTCTCCGTATGAGTTGCTGTAGTCGTTGAAATAGGGGGTGTAATGCTCGAGGTAGCGCAGTTGGGCCGTGGCGGACTCCAGGCAATTGAACTCTGCTCGACGCTGGACCGCTTCCCTGTCCCAGCGCGTGAAATACCACCCGGCATGCTTGCGCGCGATGCGGGTTCCCGGGATTTCGCCATACAGATCATGCAGGCCTGACACATGCGCGAGCAGCATGCGTCGTACAGCGTCGGCAGTTGGTGGCGGGAGATGAGCCCCGGTGGCCAGAAACGCCTTGATGCGCCCAAAGATCCAGGGATCGCCCTGTGCAGCCCGCCCCACCATGAGTCCATCCGCTCGAGTGCTAGCGAGCACTTCGGCAGCCTTGTGAGGACTTGTGATGTCCCCGTTCGCAATCACCGGAATGGTCACCGCGGACTTCACCGCTGCAATGGTCTCGTACTCCGCCAAGCCCCGGTAGGCACAGGCTCGCGTACGGCCATGCAGCGTGATGGCACTGATGCCAAGATTTTCCGCGAGACGCGCGATGCGCACGGCATTCCGGTGAGCAAGATCCCAGCCCGTTCGCGTCTTGAGCGTCACCGGCTCCTTCACGGCACCGACCACCGCCGCAAGGATCCGCTCGACCAAGGCTTCGTCCTGAAGCAGCGCAGAGCCGGCGAGTCGATTGCAGACACGTTTAGCGGGACATCCCATGTTGATGTCGATGACTTCCGCCCCTTCGTCAACCGCTTGACGTGCGGCATCTGCCATTTCAGACGGATCCGCACCGGCAATCTGCACGATGAAAGGTTTGGCATCGACTTCCGCACGGCGACGCTGACGCGTCTGCGGCGTATTTCGCAGCGCCGGATCGCTGGAGGTCATTTCGGATGGCGCGTAGTCGGCACCTTCGGCGCGGCACAGCGCACGAAAGACGCGATCGGATACGCCGGCCATGGGCGCCAGGATTATCGGTGTTTCAAACTGCCAAGGGCCGAGGCGCATCTAGGTCAGGCATCTATTGTTGGGTCGTTATTGTTCAAATTCTCCCGTCACATGGACGCAGAGTGCGCATGTGCAGGGAAACAGATGCTGGGTCTCTTCGATCGAGTCTGACAGGGCCGTGGGTGCGGTACTGGGTGACTTGTA
>JBIKOF010000091.1:0-6718 GCA_044358205.1 Gammaproteobacteria bacterium
CGCGCGGTGCGCGAACGATAGGCATCGATCACTACCACCTTGGCGCCGGCACGCTGCGCGTCCTTCACGATATGCCAGTGGTGGAGATTGGTGCTCACGCTATTGCATGCCCAGATGATGATGAAGCGTGAGTGCTTGAAGGATTCGGGATCCATGCCGCCGCTGGGGCCGTAGGTCATCAGCCAGGCGGTGGCCGAGCCCTCCCCGCAGAACGTGCGCTCGGTGACCGTGGCGCCCATGCGGTTGAAAAACGCATCACCGCCATTGAGTCCGTGCACGAGGCCCTGATGGCCCAGATAGCTATAGGGCGCGATGGTCTCGGGACCGTGCTTTTCGATGAGTGCTTTCCAGCGCGTGCTGATTTCGGACAGCGCTTCGTCCCAACTGATTCGGGCGAATTCGCCACTGCCCTTCGGGCCCGTGCGGCGCAGGGGATAGAGCAGGCGGTCGGGGTGCTGGTGGCGCTGTTCATAGTCGCGCAGCTTGGTGCACAAACCGCCGCGGGTCATCGGGTGATCGGGATTTCCGCGCACCCCGACAAGGCGGCCATTCTCAACCTCGAAGATCATGGCGCAGGTATCCGGGCAGTCGTGAGGGCAGGCGCCGGGGTGGGTCGATCGCAGGGACTGGTTCATGTCGCGGCTCCGAACGGTTACGGAGATTCCTTATACCGCGCCTCCGGGGTAGCTGCCCACAGGAGTACTTCCCGGTCTGACAGGCTTGTCCTGCCGGAGGGGAGGCGCTAG
Organism: Gammaproteobacteria bacterium; assembly: GCA_044358205.1. Taxonomy (GTDB): domain Bacteria; phylum Pseudomonadota; class Gammaproteobacteria; genus CAIKBL01. The sequence goes on from JBIKOF010000091.1 coordinate 747, forward strand.
CGTCTTTCATCCCCAAGCCCGGAGCCCGCCATGAAATTTGCCACGATGCTTTACGCCACCGATTACGCCATGCGCCCGGATGATTTTGCCGTGGCCTGCGAGGAACGCGGCTTCGAATCTGTCTGGTATCCAGAACACACCCATATTCCGGCAAGCCGACGCACACCATTCCCCGGCGGCGGTGATTTGCCGCGCGATTACTGGCACATCCACGATCCTTTTGTGGCGTTGACCGCGGCGGCCGTCGCGACCCGTCACATCAAGATCGCGACCGGCGTTTGCCTGGTGACGGAGCGCGATCCCATCGTGACCGCCAAGGCGGTTGCCACCCTCGATTACATCTCCAGAGGCCGCCTCATCTTTGGCATTGGTGCCGGCTGGAATGCAGAAGAAATGGAAAACCACGGCACACCCTTCAACGAGCGCTGGAAAGTGCTAGAGGAACGGGTGGCGGCCATGAAGGCTATCTGGACTCAGGAAAATGCCGAGTACCACGGCACCTATGTCGATTTCGATCCGCTCTGGAGCCATCCCAAGCCGGTCCAGAAGCCGTATCCGCCCATAGTCATGGGGGCCGCGACACCTTGGGGACGCGAGCGCGTCGCCCGCTACTGTGATGGCTGGGTTCCGGTCGATTTCGCGCTGGAAGATCTGCCGGCTGCCATAGCCGACCTGCACGCGCGCGTGCGCAAGCACGGACGCCGGCCAGAGGACATCGAGATTTCCATGTTCTGGGCTCCGGAAGATCCGGACAAGTTGCGCCACTACCGTGATCTAGGGGTGCATCGCGCCATCATGGGCGTACCGGCGCTCAGTGAAGCGGAGACCCTGAAGCTGCTCGACAAGCACGCCGCGCTGCGCGACAGCTTGGGCTGAAGGCGCGCCTGGGCAGGCAGGGGCGGTCAAGAACCGAACCACCCCTGCCGCTAGTCCGGGTGACTCGTTATCCGGAAAGGCACGCGTGATTCTGAGATCCCTGCTCTGGCGTTGGGTGGCAAAGGCTCGCCTCGCGATGCTGCTGGGCCTGCGTCGCCTTGGCCTGCTCGAACGTCTCAATTTCATCTACCCCGTCGCTGAGTCCGGCAAGCGGGTACGTATTCCACTGCTGGCCGGTGTGGGCTGGGACAACATCTTCATGGCAGAGCGCTGGATGGGCGGGCTGCTGCGACTGATGCTCGATCTGCGACCTCGGGGCACCTTCGTTGATATCGGTGTCAATGTCGGCCAGACCCTCATCAAGCTGCAACGCCTGGAATCCGGGCGGCCTTACGTGGGCTTTGAACCCAATCCGGTGTGTGTGAATTATCTGAACGTGCTGATGCGGGAAAACCGCTTCGATGACGCGCAGATAGTGCCGGTCGGTGTCTTCGACCAGCCCGCGCTGCTGGAACTTCTGTCACCGGACGAAGGTGACACTGCCGCCGGTAATGCCTCCGTGATGCGCGCCCTGCATCGCCGGGGACGCAAATCTGCTGAAGGTCAGTGGGTGGCGTTATTGCCCTTCGAACTTGCGGCCGTTGCGCTTGGGCTCGATGAGATCTCCGTCATCAAGATAGACGTGGAGGGCGCCGAGGTCTTCGTGCTGCAAAGCCTCGAGAGCCTCGTGTCCCGAGCCAGGCCCCCGATCATTCTGGAAGTGCGGCCCCAGCACACAGCCCAAGCAACCCGCCAAAAAAACATGCAGCTCATGGAGATTTTTGCGCGCTGGAACTATAGGTTGCTCCGGGTGCGGAAGGACGCGACAGATCGGCGGGTCGTTGGGGTGGAAGAAATCGCCGACATCGGTCCGAATACCGACAGGCAGGGCTGGGACTATCTGGTCATTCCGGCCGAAACGTGCGACGCGGTCCGTGCCGCGGTTGCGCATGCCGTGCGCGGATCCGGGGCCTGATCCCAAAAAATCCCGGCCCGGGTTCGACACCCGGCATGAACCATTCCGGGGAACCCCGTATGATCGGACAAGTCCCAAAGGCCCACTCGACCCCAGGAATCACTCCATGAACGTCAGCGCTGTTTCCCGCTCAGCCCCCGAGTTCGACGCTATTGTCATCGGTGCAGGTTTCGCCGGCCTCTACGCCCTGCACAAGCTTCGCAACGAACAAGGGCTCAAGGTTCAGGCCTTCGACAAGGCCGGTGACGTGGGGGGAACCTGGTACTGGAATCGGTATCCTGGCGCGCTGTCCGATTCCGAGACCCAGGTGTACTGCTACTCCTTCGATAAGGATCTGCTGCAGGAATGGGACTTTGATACGAGCTACGTGAATCAGCCCAAGATTCTCTCCTATCTGAACCATGTCACAGATCGCTTCGATCTTCGCCGCAGCATCAGCTTCAACACGGGTATCGCGGGCGCACACTTCGATGAGTCCCGCGACCTATGGGTCGTTCGAACCGACAAGGGCGCCACCCACACCGCGCGCTTCCTGGTGACCGCGCTTGGGCTGCTGTCGGTCATCAACTATCCCAACATTCCGGGACGTGACAGCTTCAAGGGCGAGCTCTATCACACGGGCGCCTTCCCGCAGAACCTGTCCTTTGCCGGTAAACGTGTCGGCGTCATTGGGACCGGATCCACGGGCCTCCAGGTCAATACTGCGCTCGCGCCGCAGGTCGGCCACCTCACGGTCTTTCAGCGCTCCCCGCAGTACAGCGTGCCGGTGGGTAACCGGCCGTTGTCCAGAGAGCGGGTGGCGGAAATCAAACAGAACTACGACAGCATCTGGGAGCATGTCTTCAGTTCGATGACGGGATTCGCTTTCACCGAAAGCAAGATTCCGACTTTCAGCGTAACGGCTGAAGAGCGGGAAGCCATCTATGAGAGAGCCTGGCAGCAGGGCGGTGGTTTCAACTACATGTTCGGCACCTTCAACGATATCGCAGTGGATGCCGCTGCCAATGAGGCAGCCGCGAGTTTCATCCGACGCAAGATCGCGCAAACCGTCAAGGATCCGGAAACGGCCCGCAAACTCACGCCCACCGATTTGTACGCGCGGCGCCCGCTATGCGACAGCGGCTACTACGAAATCTTCAATCGGGACAACGTTGCGCTGGTGGATTGCAAGGCAACACCTATCGAGGCCATCGTGCCGAATGGTATCCGTACTGCAGACGGGGTCGTGCACGAACTCGACATGATCATCTTCGCCACCGGCTTTGACGCCGTGGACGGAAACTACAAGGTGATGGATCTGCGTGGTCGCGATGGCCAGACCATGGCTGAGCACTGGCAGGATGGGGCGACCGGCTACATGGGTACCATGACATCGGGTTTCCCGAACATGTTCATGGTGCTTGGACCGCACGGCCCCTTCAGCAACCTGCCGCCGGCCATCGAAATGCAGGTCGAAATGATCGCCGACCTCGTTGCGAAGGCAACCAGGGAAGACCTCGCCTCTATCGAGATTTCCAACGAAGCCGAGACCGCTTGGGTGAATCACTGCGACGAACTCGCTGCCGGATCACTGTTCTCGCAGGTAGATTCGTGGATCTTCGGCGCCAACATTCCCGGCAAGAAGCGCACGCTCGTGTTTTACTTCGGTGGCGTGGGGCAGTTCCGCAAGGAAGCTGCTGATCTCATCCGTAAGGGCTATCCGGGGTTCCTGACCAAGCAGCTGGCGGGAGCAACCTGAGGGCCCATCATCCAAGCGCGGCCTGTGTTTATGCGAATGCGTACAGGCTGAGCCGAGGATTCAGCCGTAGCCGAGGTGCCAAGTCCCGGACCTCTAGTAGTCGTCGATATCAAGGACCGGCGCCACCTCGTCCAGACTCTTGGCTGGCGCGGGGGCGCTGATGACGGGTGGCGGCGCCGCCTCGGCAGGCTCCATCGGTGCGGGTCCTTCGCTGTCGGTGGCAAAGCCCAGACTGGCGACCTCGAAATTCCAGCGGCCCGGATCCTGTCGATTTTCCGCTTTCACCACCAGGGAGGCCGAGGGCGCATACCAGCGGGTGGACTGGGTGCGGAACTTGCGGCTTCCGCTGCTGAGATTGTCGGTGCACTCGATACGGAAGGCGGGAAATTCACCAGCCTTGACTGTAACATTTTCCCACCCGGCGACTTCGCAGCTGGCACGTGCCTTCAGTGGCTCATCGAGTTCCATCGTGTAGAACGAGTAATCCGCACGCCAGCGCGCGCCTACTGTGAGCGGGAACTTGATAACAGGCGCGTAGGGCAGGAATTCCGCCATCGTCTGGCCGTCTCGCCGTTTCAGGCGCACCACGTTGAAGTCATGGCTGGAGGATGTTTCCAGGATGTAATCCTTGCACGCGGACAGTATTTGCCCGTCGTCGCGGATTTCGGTGAGCGTCCAGGAATCGCAGTCCACCCCCATCATGCGACCGGCAATCTGCACCTGAAATCCGACCACCGGTTGGGGCTTGTCTGCGCGCGGAACGTCGGCGCTGCCTGGCAGGGACCAGACGATCATCAATAAGGCGATTACTGGTGCACGCATTTGGATTTTCCAGAATGTGGTGCCTTCCTCATCGTGGCTTTCCGTCGACGCGCATGCAAGCAGTTATCATCTGGAATTGGGCGCGACATTCCATGCATGGCGAGTATATGGGGGGGCTGGCTATACTCTTGAACAGCAAAGCGGGCACGCCGCCGCACGTAATGTCACATCAAGCACCAGAGGCCGCGCGCAGGCCCATGGGGAGGGCCGCATGGCGGTAGGCGACCACATTCTTCCGCAACGTTACTGGGCCTGGACAGCGTGTATTCTCGCGACCCCCGTGTCCCTCGCCCTGGGCCGGGTTTCAGATGCCTTCCTGGCCGTCGGCGCACTCGCCGCGATTTTGTCCGTCGTGGGGTGGGTCGATTATCGGCAACCGCGCCAGGCAATCCGCCGCAATTACCCCGTGCTCGCGCACTTCCGCTTTTTTTTCGAATCCATTCGACCGGAAATCCGGCAGTACCTGCTGGAGGCGGATACCGAGGAAACCCCGTTCTCGCGGGCACAGCGGTCGCTGGTCTATCAGCGTTCAAAAGGGGAAGAGGACAAACTCGCCTTCGGCACCAAGCGTGATCCGTATGCCGAGGGCTATGAGTGGATTAACCACTCGCTCGCTCCGGTTGCCGCTGCCAACCACGACTTTCGCGTGGATGTTGGGGGCCCAGAATGCGCGCGCCCCTATTCAGCGAGTGTGTTCAATATCTCGGCGATGAGTTTTGGCTCGCTTTCGGCCAACGCGATTCTGGCCCTCAACGCGGGCGCCCGCCGCGGCGGCTTCTATCACGATACGGGTGAGGGCTCGATCTCGCGGCATCATCGGGTGAACGGAGGCGACCTCGTATGGGAAATCGGCTCTGGTTACTTCGGCTGCAGAGGGGCGGACGGACGTTTCGATGAAGCGGCGTTTGCGCAGAACGCCGCAAGCGAACAGGTGCGGATGATAGAAATCAAGCTTTCGCAAGGCGCTAAACCGGGTCATGGCGGTGTGCTCCCGGGACCCAAGGTCAGTGCCGAGATCGCAGAGGCACGTGGCGTCCCGCAGGGTGAGGACTGTATCTCACCGGCGTCGCATTCTGCGTTCACCACCCCGCTGGAGCTGCTCGCTTTCGTGGCTCGACTGCGGCAGCTGTCCGGCGGCAAGCCGGTTGGAATCAAATTCGCATTCGGTCATCCCTGGGAATGGTTTGCACTGGTGAAAGCCATGCTGCAGTCCGACACCACGCCCGATTTCATCGTGGTGGATGGAGGCGAAGGCGGCACGGGCGCCGCACCGCTGGAGTTTGCAGACCATGTGGGCGGCCCGCTGCGCGAGGGGCTGCTGCTGGTGCACAACACGCTGGTCGGGGCAAATCTTCGCGACCGTGTGCGCGTGGCGGCCTCGGGCAAGATCATCACTGCTTTTGATATTGCGCGCGTGATGGCGCTGGGCGCGGACTGGTGCAATGCCGCCCGAGGCTTCATGTTTGCGCTGGGGTGTCTGCAGGCTCAGGTTTGTCATACCGGTAAGTGCCCGACTGGCGT
>JBIKOF010000092.1:0-6663 GCA_044358205.1 Gammaproteobacteria bacterium
CTGCAGGGTGTCCGCGTCCTCGATCTCACCACAGTTCTCATGGGTCCGTATGCCACCCAGCTGCTGGGCGACATGGGGGCCGATGTGGTCAAGGTCGAACCGCCCACCGGCGATACCACACGCGCTCTGGGGCCAGCCCGTCACGCCGGAATGGGAGCGGGCTTCATGCACGTCAACCGCAACAAGCGCAGCCTCGTGCTGGACCTGAAGAAACCCGAGGGTCACGCTGCCCTCATGAAGCTCGCCGAGACCGCCGACGTCCTCATCTATAACGTTCGACCGCAAGCCATGGCACGGCTAGACCTTGGATATGCGCGGCTGCAGGCAGTAAACCCTCGACTCATCTATGCAGGGGTGTTCGGGTATGGGCAGGACGGGCCCTACGGCCCCAGGCCCGCCTACGACGATCTCATTCAGGGCGCGATGGGTTTGCCTTCGCTGGTCGCCCGCGTGGGCGACGGCGTGCCGCGCTACGTGCCCATTGCCATTGTCGACCGTACGGTTGGCGTCCATGCCGCAATGGCCGTCTCTGCGGCCCTGTACCGGCGGGAGAAAACAGGCCGTGGCCAAGCTATCGATATTCCGATGTTCGAGACCATGGTGCCGTTCATGCTGGGGGAGCACATGGCAGGACAAACGTTCGATCCGCCAGAGGGCGGTACTGGCTACCCGCGGATGCTTGCGCGCGAACGCACACCCTACGTCACCCGCGATGGCTTCCTGTGCGCCCTGATTTACAACGATGGGCAATGGCGCAGCTTCTGCCGAATGATTGGTGACCCGGAGCGCTTCGATCGAGACTCGCGTCTGCGGAATCTCGCTACGCGTACCGAGCATGTGCAGGCCTTGTACTCGATGGTGGCGGAAATCCTCCTCACCGATACCACAGCCGTCTGGCTGCAGCGTTTCGCCGACGCCGACATCCCCGCTATCCCTCTGCATACGCTGGATTCCCTACTCGACGACCCGCATCTGAAGGCCACTGCGTATTTCGAGCGTCGGGAACATCCCAGCGAAGGCTGGATCCGCGAGATGCGTCCGGCGAGCCGCTGGTCGGAATCTCCGGCTGCGCTGCGCCGGCCGGCCCCGCGCCTTGGCGAGCACAGCGTGGAACTTCTGCAAGAGCTTGGCTATGCCCAATCTACTATCCACCGACTCATCGAGCAGGGCGTTACCCGCGTACCCTGAGGCTCCGGAGACTGATATGCGCGAACCTCTTTCAATTCTGAGCAGGCGCCTGCGCGACGAAGGCGTGGTCTATCTGCCCCAGCTGCTGGATAGCGCCCAGCTCGCCGCCGCCGAGGCCCTGTTCAACTGGAGTATCGCCCACCCAACCGCTTCGTCATGCAAGTTCTATGAGGGCGAGGGAGGCACGTTCTATCAGGATTTGTGCAACCCCGAAGCAGCGCTGGCCTATCGGGACTTTCTGGTGGATTCACCGATGGCGGAAGTCGTCGGTGCACTGTGGGGTTCCCCGGAGGTGTGGTTCCTTTATGAACAGATCTTCCTCAAGCAGGGGCCTGCCGCGCGCCGCACACCCTGGCACCAGGACGCCCCCTATCTCGCGCTCGACGGCGAACAGATTGCGGTGGCCTGGATCAATTTCGATCCCGTGGCACAGGCGAATTCTCTGGAATTCGTGCGGGGCTCTCACCGCGGGGTGCTCTACGATGGATCCGCCTTCGATGCCAACGATGACACCGCCCCCATTTATTCCCATGGCCTCCCCCGCCTTCCAGACATTGAAGCCAATCGCGCCGACTGGGACATCGTGTCCTGGGAAATCAATCCCGGCGATGTGGTCATCTTTCACCCGGCCGTTCTTCACGGCGGCGCGCCGACGGCTGACGGGGTGCGCCGGCGAACCCTTTCGCTGCGTTTCTTTGGCGCCGACGCCACCTATGCAGCGCGTCCCGAACCCGCGCCCGCGCCACTGGTGCCAGGCCTCCACGACACCTTGAAGCCGGGAGACCCGTTTCGGCACGTGTCTTTCCCACGATTGCGACCGACGCCCCGTGGCTTCGACGAGATCCCGCGCGTCGCAGGCCACGCCCGAGGCCTGCGTGAGCGGGTTCGCGGTGTGGACGCCTGAGCCATGTTCGGAAATTTCACTGAGGCGATGTTGCAGGCCGCGCGACAGACCCTGGCTGAAGAGGGCTATGTAATCGTACCCGGCGCGCTCGACCGCGCCGGTGCATCCGAGGTGCGTGCCCGCTTACTGCTTGCGGCAGACGCAAGCGAGTCTGATGGAGTGCCGACGCGCGGCTATCCCTTCGACCCCGACAAGGCCAATGTGCGGGTGTTTCATCTCTTCAATCTCGATCCGGTGTTTGTGGAGATGATCGCCCACCCATCTGCGCTCTTTTTCGTGCGGGCGCTGCTGGGGGAAGACTTCCTCATCTCCAATTTCAGCGCAAACATCACCGCACCAGGCAGTGCTCGCATGCAGCTGCACGCAGATCAGGGCTATGTCATGCCGCCCTGGCCAGCGGAGCCTCTGGCGTGCAATGTTGCCTGGCTGCTCGATGACTTCACCGAAGAGAATGGCGGCACGCGCTACGTGCCACGCTCGCATCTGACGGGACGGAACCCGCAGGCATCGGACGAGGCGGCCAGCGTCCCTATCAGCGCACCTGCGGGCAGTCTGCTCGTGATGGACGGCCGGTTATGGCATCAGACGGGTGCGAATCGAAGCGCGGACACGCGCCGGGCAGCTCTTTTCGGGTACTACGTGCGACGTTGGCTCCGCCCCCAGATCAACTGGAATGCGGCGCTCTGGCCGGAGACTGTCGAGCGACTCAGTCCTGGGTTCCTGCATCTCCTGGGCTACTACTCCGGGAATGTCGAGGCGCAGGTCCCGAACGGCCACCGCGCGCCCATCCGCATGCCCGTCGAGATGAAGGCGGAACTGCACAACCGTTTTGCGCTCGGCCACGAATCGTGACGCGCGAGAATCAGTGGCCAAGGACAGCGCGCTTGATTAGCATGCCACCGTCATGAAGATGTCCGTCGAAGCCTTCCGCCGCTGGGAATCGAAGTCGATTACCCTGCTCGGCATGTCCGGTGTGGGCAAGACCTACCTCTCCTCCCGCCTGCGGGCGGCACACTGGTTCCACTACTCCGCGGACTACCGCATCGGCACCCGCTATCTCAGCGAACCGATCCTCGACAACATCAAGCGCCAGGCCATGCAGGTTCCTTTCCTGCGGGAACTGCTGCGTTCGGATTCCATCTACATCTCGAACAACATCACGGTCGACAATCTCAGTGCCGTGCTGACTTACTTGGGAAAATTGGGCAATCCGGCGCGTGGTGGTCTTCCGCTGGCAGAGTTCAAGCACCGCCAAAAACAGTATCGGGATGCCGAAGTGGCAGCCATGCTGGACGTGCCCGAATTCATTGCCAAGGCGCGCAACATTTACGGTTACCAGCATTTCATCAACGATTCGGCGGGCAGCCTGTGTGAACTGGATGATCCGGCGGTGCTGGAAGTGCTTGCCGAGCATAGCCTCATCCTTTACATCGAGGCGACCGAGGAAAACGGGCGCGAGTTGCTACGGCGCGCAGAGGCAGATCCCAAGCCGCTCTACTACCGCGAGGAATTTCTCGATCAACACCTCGCCCTGTTCATGCGGGAGCTTGGTATCACGCGCATCGAGGACATCGATCCAGATCGCTTCGTGCTGTGGATGTTCCCTCGTCTTTTCCAGGCTCGCCTCCCGCGGTACGAAGCGATCGCAGCTCGCTATGGTTATACGGTACGGGCGGATGTGCTCGCACCCGTCCAGAGTGAGGGCGCTTTCCTGGCCTGTGTGGAAAACGTCCTGCGCGAGCAGGCCTGATCCGATCTTTTGCCCAGCTGCGGAGACCGTGCGATGCGAGAACCTGCATTTCGGATGATCGATACCAACGGCGTGCGCCTGCGCACCGTCGTGGAGGGCGAAGGTCCGTTGGTCATCCTGCTACACGGCTGGCCCCAGTGCTGGTTTTTATGGCGGCACCAAATTGCGCCTCTGGTTGCGGCCGGCTACACCGTCGCGGTTCCGGACCAGCGCGGATTTGGCGGGAGCAGTGCGCCGCCCGCCATTGACGATTACAACATTCTCAAGATGACCGGCGATGTCGTGGGCCTCGCACGCGCGCTCGGGCACTCCACCTTCAATCTGGTCGGCCATGACTGGGGCTGCATCATTGCGTGGAATACAGCCCTGCTGCATCCACAGGCGTGTGCGACGGTGCTCGGGCTGTCCGTGCCCTTCTGGCGCGCGGGCAAGGCCACGGTGGACCCACCGGGCATGGACGATCGTTTCTGGTACATCCGCTATTTCCAGACGCCGGGCGTCGTGGAAGCAGAGCTCGAAGCGGATGTGCGAACCAGCCTCCTGAAAGCCTATTACGGGCTGTCCGGAGATGCGCCGCCGCACGTCTGGATGAGTCAGCTTGCCAAACCCCGGGACAGCCGTCTGTTGGATTTATTACCCATACCCGCGGAGCTTCCCACCTGGCTTTCCGAGGAAGAACTCGCCTACTACGTGGCGCAGTACGAGCACAGTGGATTCCGGGGCCCATGTAATCTTTACCGCAACTTGCCAACGATGGATGCACTGACGCCCGAACTCGAAAACCGGCGCTTCACCCAGCCCGCTGCGTTCATCGCGGGCACGCGCGACGAGGTGCTCGACTACGATCCAAACTGGCGCGAGCGACTGCCCAAGGCTTTCGATGATTTACGCTTCATCAGTCTGGTCGAGGGCGCAGGGCATTGGTTGCAAATGGAGAAACCCGCGGAGACCACTGCCCAAATGCTGCGTTTTCTCAGGGATGTGGCACCGACCCAGGGGCACCGATGAATACGCCCGCGCGCTCCCCCGCACCAAAGATCGCAGTTGTCACGGGCGCCGGGAGTGGCATTGGGCGCGCAGTGACTCTTGGCCTGCTTGAAGATGGCTACGCAGTGGTTCTGGCAGGTCGACGCGAAGCGCCGCTGGCGGAGACCGTCGCACTTGCAGGGGCATCCAGCGCACGGGCGACTGTAATTCCAACGGATGTCGCGGATCCCGAGTCGGTCGCCCGACTCTTCACGGAGACTGCGCGTCTGCACTCGAGGATCGATGTTCTGTTCAATAACGCAGGGACCGGTGCGCCGCAGATGACCATCGACGAGATGTCGATCGCACAGTGGCGAAACGTGGTAGACACCAACCTCAACGGGGCGTTCTACTGCGCGCGGGAGGCCTTCCGCATCATGCGCCAGCAAACTCCACAGGGTGGGCGCATCATCAACAATGGCTCCATCTCGGCGCACGTACCGCGTCCCGGGACCGCGGTGTACACCACGACCAAACATGCGATGACGGGCCTGACCCGCACACTCTCGCTGGACGGCAGGGCCTTCAATATCGCCTGCGGACAAATTGACATTGGCAATGCCGACACCACTATTGCCGAGCCCATGCGCCGCGGCATCCGTCAGGCCGATGGCAGCATTCGGGTTGAACCGGTGATGGACGTGGCACATGCCGCCAGTGCAGTCCGCTACATGGCCAGCCTCCCCCTGTCCGCGAACGTACAATTCATGACGGTCATGGCGACCGACATGCCTTACATCGGCCGCGGCTGAGCGAATCTCATGAGCGAACCCTTGTTGCTGCAGGCGCTCGAAGCAGGCGTCCTGTCACTAACCCTCAACCGTCCCGAGGTGATGAACGCCTTTGGCGGCACCATGCGTGAGGATTTGCGCGATGCGCTGGCGGCTGCGGAAACCAACCCCCAAGTGCGCTGCATCGTCATCACGGGCGCAGGCAAAGCGTTTTGCGCAGGCGGTGATGTGGCAAGCATGGCGCGCCTGCAGGAAGCCGACGACACCTCGGAAATCGGCCAGCGCATGGCGGTGGCGGCGGAAGTCGTCGATCTCATCCGCCGGATGCCCAAGCCTGTCATCGCCGCGGTCAACGGTGCGGCGGCTGGCGCGGGCATGAATCTGGCGCTTGCCTGCGACTGGCGCTACGCCGCACGCAGTGCGCGCTTTGCGGAGAGTTTCATCAAGATCGGTCTGATTCCGGACTGGGGCGGACACTTTCTGTTGACCGAACTGGTCGGCCCCGCACGCGCCATGGAATTGATCATGACGGGCGAGCGCATCGACGCTGAGATGGCCCTGCGCTTTGGCATCGTCAACGAGGTGTTCGATGACGACCACCTCGTCAGTGTTGTGAAAACACGCGCCGAGGCACTGGCGGCGGCGCCAACCGAAGCCATCGCCGCCATCAAGCAGGGAGTGCGGCGCGCGCTGAGCGGCAGCCTGACGGACACCCTCGCGTGGGAAAGCACCACCCAGCGTGCACTGTTCCTGAGCGGCGATGCACGTGAGGGGATGCGCGCCTTCCTCGAAAAACGTTCCGCCCGCTTTAGCCGCTCCGATCAGCACTGAAAACCGAAAGTCACTGATGCCCCAAGGGACCATGAAAGCCGTGCGTGTCCACGCATGGCGGCCATTCGACACGCTTCCGCTGGAAGACATCCCCCGGCCACTACCAAGCCCCGACCAGGTTCTGCTGGACATCAAGGCCACCGGGGTTTCGTTTGCGACCAGCCTGGTGGTCGAAGGGCGTTACCAGCGCAAACCACCGCTCCCGTTCACACCCGGCACCGAAGTTGCCGGCG
>JBIKOF010000093.1:0-6647 GCA_044358205.1 Gammaproteobacteria bacterium
TGATGCGCTCGTGTCGGCTGACGGAAGCCTGATTCCCCAGCTCACCTTGCGTGAAGCAAAGGAACGACTGGGCGCGCCATCGGCCGTGGACCCTTTGCTCAAGGTCGCGATCCGCGCCTGTCAGTCTGGTGTCGAACGCGTCCATCTGCTGGCGGCGCGTGACGGTGCACTGTTGCTCGAACTCTTCTCCCGCGATGGCGTGGGCACGCTCATCAGCGACACCCCTTTCGACCAGTTGAGGCAGGCCACCATCGAAGACGTGGGCGGCATTCTCGACCTCATCGAACCGCTGGAGGCCGAAGGGGTGCTGGTCAAACGTTCGCGCGAGAAACTCGAGAACGAAATCGACCACTTCATGCTTGCCGTGCGCGACGGTGCGACGCTGGCTTGCGCCGCCCTCTATCCTTACCCCGAAACTGGCATGGGAGAAATTGCCGGCGTCGCCGTGGACCCAGCCTATCGTCGCAATGGGTTTGGGCGTCTATTGATGGACGCGATTGAAGGCCGAGCACGGGACATGGGCCTTGAATCGGTGTTCGTGCTCACCACCCAGGCGCACCACTGGTTCATGGAAAGAGGCTATCAGCCTGGGAATCTGGACGCGCTGCCCGGCGAGCGCCGGGCGCTTTATAACTATCAGCGCAACTCGCAGGTGCTTACCCGCAAGCTGCGCTGATTCCCGTCGCCGTCAGGCGTCTCCGGTCACTTTTTCCTCGACCTCGAGGTCGACGGCGATGTCGTCGTTGCGCAGGGTGACCCGCACATGCCCGCCGTTGACCAGTCGGCCGAAAAGCAGCTCTTCCGCCAGCGCACGTTTGAGCTTCTCCTGAATGAGGCGGCTCATCGGGCGCGCGCCCATCAGAGGATCGTAGCCGTGCTCGGCGAGCCAGGCACGGGCCTTTTGGTCGACCTCCATCGTGACCTTCTTGCCGTCCAGCTGGCTCTCGAGTTCCACCAGGAACTTGTCGACCACATGCCCGATGGTGGTGGGGTCCAGCGCACGGAACTGGATGACCGCGTCGAGCCGATTACGGAATTCCGGGCTGAATGTGCGCTTGATGGCTTCACCCGCGTCCGTCGCGTGGTCCTGCAGGGTGAACCCAATGGAGGCGCGAGACAGACGCTCGGCGCCGGCATTTGTCGTCATGACAATGATCACGTTGCGGAAGTCAGTCTTGCGTCCATTCGCATCGGTCAGCGTGCCGTGGTCCATCACCTGCAGCAGCACGTTGAATACATCCGGGTGCGCCTTCTCGATTTCGTCGAGCAACAACACCGCGTGGGGCTGCTTGTGGATGGCTTCTGTCAACAGGCCGCCGTTGTCGAAGCCCACATAGCCGGGCGGCGCCCCGATCAAACGGGACACGGTGTGCCGCTCCATGTACTCGGACATGTCGAAGCGGACCAGTTCGATACCCATGATGCGTGCGAGTTGACGCGTGACCTCGGTCTTGCCCACACCGGTCGGTCCCGCAAACAGGAAAGAGCCGATCGGCTTTTCGGGATTTCCGAGTCCGGAGCGTGACAGCTTGATGGCAGTCGCGAGCGTGGCGATGGCCTCGTCTTGCCCGAACACCACCATCTTGAGGTCCCGCTCCAAGTTCTGCAGCACCTCTTTGTCTGAACTCGACACGGTCTTCGGGGGGATGCGTGCCACCTTGGCCACGATTTCCTCGATTTCAAAAGTGCCGATGGTCTTCTTGCGCCGCGAGGGCGGCGACAGTCGCTGCCGTGCGCCGGCTTCGTCGATGATGTCGATTGCCTTGTCGGGAAGGTGCCTGTCGTTGATGTAGCGGCTCGTCAGTTCGACGGCCGAACGCAGGGCCTGGCTCGTGTACTTGACCTCATGGTGTTCTTCGAACCTCGACTTCAACCCCTGCAGAATCTTGATGGCCTCTTCCACGGAGGGTTCAGCGACATCGATTTTCTGGAAGCGACGCGACAGGGCCCGGTCTTTCTCGAAGATTCCGCGGTACTCCTGGTATGTGGTGGAACCAATGCACTTCATCTCGCCCGACGCAAGCATCGGTTTGATGAGGTTCGATGCATCCATCACGCCGCCCGAGGCAGCGCCTGCACCGATGATGGTGTGGATTTCGTCGATGAACAGGACCGCCCCGGGTTCCCGCTTGAGCTGGTTGATTACCGCTTTCAGGCGCTTCTCGAAATCGCCCCGGTATTTGGTGCCAGCGAGCAGCGCGCCGAGGTCCAGCGAATAAATCACTGCATCCTGCAGCACTTCAGGCACATCCTTCTCGATGATCTTCTTGGCCAGTCCCTCCGCAATCGCGGTCTTGCCGACCCCGGCCTCGCCCACATACAAAGGATTGTTCTTGCGCCGACGGCAAAGAATCTGCACGGTGCGCTCGATTTCCTCCTGGCGCCCGATGAGGGGATCGATCTTTCCCTTGCGAGCCTGCTCGTTGAGGTTGGTGCAGTACTGGTCCAGTGCGGTTCGCGTGGCCTCGGCGCCTTCACCCTCTTCCTCGGTCGACTGCGGGTTTTCCTGCGCGTTCTCTTCTTCCCCTACCTTCGAGATACCGTGCGAGATGCAGTTGACGACGTCCAGACGGGCGATGTTCTGCTGCCCCAGCAGATAGACGGCCTGCGATTCTCGTTCACCGAAAATGGCGACGAGCACATTGGCCCCGGTCACTTCCTTCTTGCCGGACGATTGCACGTGAAAGACGGCGCGTTGAAGAACGCGTTGAAACCCCAGCGTGGGCTGGGTATCGCGTTCCTCATCCTCCGGCAGCGCAGGCGAATTCTCCCGGATGAAGTCCGTGAGCGCCCGCCGCAGTTGATTGAGATCGGCGCCACAGGCGCGAAGCACCTTGGCCGCCGTTGGATTGTCCAGCAGGGCCAGCAGCAGGTGCTCAATCGTCATGAATTCATGACGCTGCTCCCGGGCAGCCTTGAAGGCCATGTTCAGGGTCACTTCCAGCTCTTTGCTTAGCACCTTGCCATCCTGCCTCCGCGTTTAGCGGAATTGGTGAATTCAGGCCTGTTCGAGGGTACAGAGTAAGGGGTGTTGGTTTTCGCGGGAATACGCGTTGACCTGCGCCACCTTGGTCTCTGCAATTTCATGCACGAATGTTCCACACACGCCTTTGCCGCGGGTGTGCACTTCGAGCATCACATGCGTCGCCGCGTTGCGATCGAGGCTGAAGAAGCGTTCCAGAACATGCACGACGAACTCCATGGGGGTGTAGTCGTCATTGAGCATGATCACTTTGTAGAGCGGCGGGGTCTTCGTGATGGGCGGTGCTTCTTCAACCGCCAGTCCGGAATCGCGCTCAGTTTCGTTTTTCTTCGCCATCGGTCGCGAACATTCCTCTCCGGAAACCGGACAGGTCGATTATTAGGGGTGACCCGTGGCGAGTAAACCCGCCACAGCGCACGGTTGGAGAACCCTCACGAAAACGGATTTCCAACCATTGCAACTGGCTGGCCTCGTGGCTTCACTCGGACCTCTTCAGCGGTGGGACCGCAGAACTCGCGGACAGTTTGCGCGCCCCCAAAATTTCGGTACGCAGCGGATTCAATTGACAGATTGTGCGCTGCAACGTAAGGTCAAAACCAAGCCGCACCGGCAACCCGGTGTCGGGTGAAGGGTCTAGGGTTCGCCCCGGGGGTCAATTGACCAAAGGTCAATTGAAGGGGGTGCAGTGCGGCATTAAGATGCCGGCCCCGCGACCCGCCGCTGGCGCCACATGGGCTTGCCTCCCTGAGAGGCATTCACCATCGACGCCCACGCGGTTCGATCGTCATCGCGTCAACACGCACTTAAATGCAACCTCACGGTGCGCCGTGACAGGCAGGAGAGGAATCATGTCTCAATCGTTCAAAGATCAGGTCGAGCAGCTCAACAAGGACTGGGCGACCAATCCCCGGTGGAAGGGCGTCAAGCGTGACTACACCGCGGAAGACGTCGTCCGCCTTCGCGGCAGCGTCCAGGTCGAGCACACGCTGGCTCGGCGCGGCGCCGAGCGCCTGTGGAAACTGGTGAACGAGGAGCCTTTCGTCCCTTGCCTGGGTGCCTTGACCGGGGGACAGGCCGTGCAGCAGGTGAAGGCTGGAATCAAGGCCATCTATTTGTCTGGCTGGCAGGTCGCCGCGGATGCCAACACCAGCGAGACCATGTATCCCGACCAGTCGCTTTACGCGGTGAACTCCGTGCCCACCGTAGTGCGCCGAATCAACAACGCCTTCAAGCGCGCAGACGAAATCCAGTGGTCGAAGAAGGGCACCCGCGAAATCGACTACTTCATCCCTGTCGTGGCCGATGCCGAAGCCGGCTTCGGGGGCGTACTCAATGCCTTTGAGCTCATGAAGAACATGATTGAGGCCGGTGCGTCTGGCGTGCATTTCGAAGACCAATTGGCGTCTGTTAAGAAGTGCGGTCACATGGGCGGGAAGGTGCTCGTTCCTACGCAGGAAGCCGTACAGAAGCTCGTGGCAGCCCGTCTGGCGGCAGACACCATGGGTATTCCCACGGTGCTGCTCGCGCGCACGGATGCGAATGCAGCCAATCTCCTCACCTCCGATGTGGATGAGCGCGACAAGCGCTTCGTCACGGGTGAGCGCACGGCTGAAGGCCTTTACGTCACCAAAGCCGGCCTCGACCAGGCTATCGATCGCGGGCTCTCCTACGCGCCCTACGCGGATCTCCTGTGGTGCGAAACCGCGGTGCCGGACCTCGATGAAGCGCGTCGCTTCGCCGAGGCGATCAAGAAGCAGTTCCCTGATCAGCTGCTGGCCTACAACTGCTCGCCGTCGTTCAACTGGAAGAAGAACCTCGACGACGCGACCATCGCGAAGTTCCAGCGCGAGCTAGGGGCCATGGGCTATAAGTACCAGTTCATCACTTTGGCCGGGGTTCATAACATGTGGTACAACATGTTCGACCTCGCACACGAGTACGTGTCGAAAGGCATGACCGCCTACGTGGAAATGGTGCAGGAAAAAGAGTTTGCCGCCGCCAAGCGGGGCTATACCTTCGCCAGCCACCAGCAGGAAGTCGGCGCCGGTTACTTCGACGACGTCACCACTGTGATTCAGGGTGGCAAGTCCTCGGTTACAGCCCTCGCGGGTTCGACCGAAGAAGAACAGTTTCACTGACAGCACTCACCGCGCACGTCTCGTCCGAGGCGTGCGCGGGCTTCCGGGCCCCGCTCCGCGCGGATTTCAGCCCAGTAAACGCAGCAGAATTCCCTCGTAAACGCCGGACAGTCGCGCCAGTTCCGCCACCGGCACGCATTCATTCACCTTGTGAATGGTTGCGTTGTTCGGCCCGAGTTCAATGACTTCCGTGCCCAGCTTCGCGATGAAGCGTCCGTCAGAGGTGCCACCTCCCGTGGACAATTCGGGCGCAACGCCCAATTCGGCCTGCAAGGTGTCGAGCACTGCCGAAACCAAAGGCCCGCGCCGCGTGAGGAAAGGCTCGCCGGAGAGGTGCCAGTCGAGTTCATAGTCGAGTCCATGCCTGTCGAGGATTTCCCGGACGCGTGATTTCAGTCCCTCCGGCGTACTCTCTGTCGAAAAGCGAAAGTTGAAACGCGCCTCCAGGCGCGGGGGAATGACATTCTCGGCACCCGTCCCCGATTGAACGTTTGAAATCTGGAATGAGGTAGGCGGAAAAAACTCGTTGCCGTCGTCCCAGCGGATCGACGACAGGGCGGCAAGTGCCGGTGCTGCCAAGTGAATGGGGTTGCGCGCGCGGTCTGGGTACGCCACATGGCCCTGCACGCCGTTAACACGCAACGTCCCGTTGAGAGAGCCCCGCCGCCCATTGCGCAACAGATCACCCAAGGTCGTCTGGCTGCTGGGCTCGCCAATCAGGCACCAGTCGATCGGCTGTCCGCGCGTACGCAGAGTCTCCACCACATGCCGGGTGCCGTGAGTCGCAACACCTTCTTCGTCGGAGGTGAGGAGGAAGGCCAGAGTGCCCTTGTGCTCTGGCACGCGCGCGAGAAAGCGTTCGGTCGCGGTGACCATCGCCGCCAGACTGCCTTTCATGTCTGCTGCGCCCCGCCCGTACAGGAAATCTCCGCGTATCTCGGGCTGAAACGGATCAGATTGCCAGTCCCCGCGATCGCCGGGCGGCACCACATCGGTGTGCCCGGCGAAGCAAAAAACAGGAGCCCCCTGGCCGTGGGTGGCCCACAGGTTGCTCACATCGCCGGCGGGTAAGGATTCCAGGGTGAAACCGCAGGCGTTCAAGCGTGCGCCTATCTGGTCCAGGCACCCCGCATCCTCCGGGGTGACAGAACGTCGGGCGATCAAGGCACAGGTCAGTTCAAGGGTTGGGTCCATTGGGCGTGCTCTCTTCATCGCGCAGCCTGCGGGCGGCGAGGTTTGCATACAAGGGATCGATATCACCGCCGAGGAAGCGGCGGCCCAGTCGCAGGCTCGCCAGAGCCGTGGTGCCGGAGCCGCAGAACGGATCCACCACCAGATCGCCGGCATGGGTACAAGCCTCGATGCAGCGTTCTATCAGCGCCAACGGCTTCTGGGTGGGATGACGACCTGCCTTTTTCTCATCTGGCCCCGGCGCGGTGAAGCGCCAGACGTTCTTCATCTGTCGATCTCCATTGGCCCGCTTCATCGCATCGTAGTTGAACACGTGGCGATGAGGTCCGCCTTTG
>JBIKOF010000094.1:0-6636 GCA_044358205.1 Gammaproteobacteria bacterium
TGCCACAACCCCGGAGAGACCTCGGAAGTAGAACCCCCCAAGCGCCGTAGAGAACCAGTGCAGTCGCCGATCCCAGTACGCTCGTGCAAACGTTGAAAGCTGATCACGCAGTTTCAATCGGTATAGAGAGTCGAAGTCGGCATGAACCCCATGCCCGAATATCCGAAAAAAATCGTCATGGCAAAGGGCGCGAATCCCCGCCATTTTCAGCTCCAGCAGTGCGGTCTGTCGGGGATTGGCGTCCACAGCATCTATACGTCGTGGTTCATCCAGCGCGTAATCGAGAACGTTGCAACCAGCGCTCGAAATTGCCATCACACTATCTTCCCGACCGATTCTGAGTGCCACCCTATCGACTGCCGGATCTTCCCAGCAGGTGGTGTAAACCAGCGCGCGCGAATAGAGCGCATTGAATAACTGGCCGTGAACGCGATCGGAGAATCCGATTGTCGGTGTGGTTTCCAAATTCCGGCGCACGCTTTCTCTCGTTTTAGATGTCGTTGTTCAGCTGGGCGAGCTTTTCGCCGAACTTCAGTGCGATTTCAGGATCCATGCGCAATACGACCCGGGATCCCGAAGCATCCAGAAACTGGCACAAGATGGTTCCTTTACGATCAAAGAAGACCTTTTCCAGAATCTCGAGCACATCGTCATTAGCCAAACCCTGAGTCACCATGATTGCTCCGCCGTCGAAACGATCGAGATTTCCGCAGGCTATTGTCTACGCGCTTGTTGCGTGCGCATGACAACAATCAGAGATCTTGGGACTTTCACTAAGCTGTCTTCCGTGCGTCATATTCGCCGGACAGGCTATTGTCGTGGAAAATTTACAGATACTACGCGTCAAGTGCCCAAGTTCTCTGCGGAGAAGAACGCTCGTCGTCTTCGATTTTGACGGGTTGCTGGTCAATTCCTATGCGGTTATTCGGGATGCCATGGCTCGCTTCGGCCTGGATGTCGGCGCTGAGGAACGCTTTCGTAACCGTCGAAAATTCCTGAAATATCTCGGCGGCGGCAAGGAGCTGGTGCCAAACCTTGTAAAGTTTGCCCTGCCGCGCAAGCGTCAGCTGCGAGCCGCTTTGACGGAGGAATACCTCAATTCGGCGCGGGTCTACCCCGAATTCGTCAGCTTGCTCAACGCCGTCATTGACGAACCCTCCATCCAGTGCGGCATCCTGAGCCGGAATTTCGCAGTGGCCCCCGGGCCCACTATCAGGCAAGTCCTTCGCTATAGCGGCGTCGAGGAAGAAGGACTGGATTTTGTCATTCCGATTCCCGTAGGCGCTCGCAAGACCGAGGTGCTTGCCGGAATGCGCGCATCGCAGGCTGTCCCCGCCGTGCTGGCCGCGGATGAGATTTGCGATTATCGAGCCGGCATTGCGGCCGGGTATCGATGTCTTATGGCAACGTATGGTTTCGATGCCCGGCACCGCCTGCTAGGTGAAGGAGCCTTGCCACCCGACTGCCTATACGACACTCCTGTGGCGGTGGCCCAGGCGGTCGCGGGGCTACTGAAGCTGCACGTGGCGCCGTTGGCGCACATCATTGCAGAGCCGGGAGTTGAATTGCCTTCGTGGGAGCCTTTCCCGCTGGGGGCAGTGGGTCAACCGGCAACAGCCTGACTCAACGCTTGAGCCCGCTATCGACCCGGCGCAGCCGCCCAGCCTGCCAGCCGCACACGCAAGCGATCGAGCCGGCGGCGCCCGCAAGCCATAGGGCGTTTGCGTAACTGCCCTGAAGATCGAACAGGTGGCCGGCCATCCAGGGACCCGATGCGCTGCCCAGCGCGCTGGCGAACAAGCCCATCCCGATGATCGTGCCGAAACGCGGTCCCGAAAACCGGTCACTCATCATGGCCGGCGTGATGGCGGCCGTGGCGGAGTACCCGACGCCGAGCAGTATCGCGTAGGCGTAAATACTCCACGCGGTTGCCTGCGCGCCCGCGAAGGCCAGTGCGGCGACGGCGAGCAGGAGGATGCCTACAAAACCGCAATAAACCCGTTCCCTTACAAAATGATCAGACAACCAGCCGCTGCCAATCTTGCCGAAGATGCTGGCGAGGCCGACTACGCCGACGACGCTCGCAGCCTGAAGCGGCGTGATTCCATGGTCGACCAGAAACGCGACCTGATGGACGTGCAGGGTTTGCGAGCAATACGTGCCGCCGAAGAAGGCGAGCACCAGCAGCCAGAATGAGGGGCTGCGCAGGACAGGCCCCAGCGCCTGAGTGCCTGCCGGTGTCGCGCGATTCGCACGGCTGTGGGCAGCGCCCGGTGCGGCACGCTCTCCGATGTAAAGAAAGAAGGCGGCGGGCAGGACGCACAGAGCAGTTGCGGCAGCGAGCCAGCGAAATGCGCTACGCCAGCCATGCAGCTCGATCAGCCATTGGGCGAGCGGAACTACGGCAAGCATGCCAACGCCGACCCCTGCGCTGATGATGCCGATCGCGAGCCCAAGCCGACGCGCGTAACGACGCTGGACAAGGACCAGGGAGGGAATCCATCCGCAGAGTGCGACTCCCAGCGCGGTCAGCCCCCCAAAGGCCACGTATAGATGCCACGGCAGGGTGATGAAGCTGTCGCAAATAAGCGCGGCCGATAACAGCGCGCCGCCAAGCCCCATCAGGACAGCAGGGCTGATCCGATCGCAGAGACTCCCGAGTACAGGGTTAACCACCCCCTGCACGATGGCGAAGGTGGAGAAGGCGCCGGCGAGCAGCGAACGTTTCCAGCCGAAATCGCGCAGCAGCGCGACCAGGAACACGCTATATGCGTACCAGATGCCGTAGGCGAGGGCGAGAACGAGTGCGATGACGCCCAGGTGGACGCCGGGATGTTTGGTCGACATCCCGGGAGTATCCCAGAACTCCGGCACGAAGGGGCTCGTGCCTAAAACAAGTGCCGCCCTAAGGCGGCGCGCACATTAGTTCGCGACAGACTTGCGTCGTGGCGCCGGGGAGGTCTTGGCCGGAGCTGGCTCTCCGACCGGATTTTCATCGATACGCAGGGCCGTGAAGTAGCGGCGCCCAAATTTCCACTCGCCTTTTTCTTTCACATAAGTGTCGTCGTAATGACCGGCGCCCATGAAACGCATCTGGTCCTTACCATTGCGCAGGTCGAGATAGCAGCGGCCGCTGGCCTTCTTCGCCCCTGTCAGTTCGATGACGTGGTTGTGAATGAATGGCCGCGGCGCGATATCGAGCCCCTTTTCATAAAACGCCTTCAGCGCGGGGTGCCCTTGTGCACCAGCCTCCATGTCCCCGCTGCGGAAAATGAATTCGCCCTTGCGCGCGAAAAGGTTCACCAGACCTTCGATGTCGTTGCGCCACACGCAATCGCAGTATCGAAGCGGGAGGTCGCGGATGGCCTCGCGATCGAGCAGCGTCTGCAGCAGTTCCTTTGTTCCGGACATGATGGGTTCCTCACTGGCGGTATGGGTCACAGCCCACACTAGGCAATTCGCAGGAGTGTGGCAATCGATTACACTCCCTCGCCGTGAGTGCTCCCGTTCTGATCCATCTCGTTCGCCATGGCGAAGCCGCCCAGCGCTGGGTAGAGGCCCGCGATCCGGCCCTGAGTGAACGCGGGCGTGCGCAGGCAGAAGACGCTGCCATGCGACTCGCCGCCTCGCCTCCGATGGCATTGCGCACCAGTCCGTTGCGGCGCGCGCAGGAGACCGCCGCCCCGCTGGCGACCCGCTGGCAGATCCCCCCGCTGATCGATGAAGCCTTTCGCGAGGTGCCGGGGCCTGATGACTTCGCGGCAAGACCCGCCTGGATCGCCGACCTCATGCAGGCTGAGTGGTCGCAGGTTGATGCGGCGGTGACAACCTGGCGGACCCGCCTGTGGGATGCGCTGCTCGCACTCGAGGAAGATACGGTCATCCATACGCACTTCATGGTGATCAATGCCGCAGTCAGTATTTTGAAGCAGGCACCGCGGGTGGTGGTATTCGAACCTGACTACTGCTCGGTTACCGTGCTCGCACGCCGGGGCCAGCAGATATCCCTCCACGAACTCGGTGCCAGCCGAACGACTCAGGTCCTCTAGAAAATGTTCGATCGCGATACCCTGCTCGCCGCACATGATCATCGCCATGTCCGTCTGGACGGCGCCCTCAACGTGCGCGATTTGGGTGGGCTTGCTACGTTCGACGGCAAGCTCACCCGCCACGGCGTACTGTTTCGGGCGGACACGCTGGCCCATCTGACGGCCGCGGATCAGGTGCGTCTGGGCGCGTTGGGTTTGACGACCGTGGTTGATTTGCGAACCGACGAGGAGCGCGTCCGCGCACCCGATCGTCTGCCCGAAGGACCCGCGCCTGTGGTGCAGGCGCTGGGTTTTCTGCCGCGCGGTAACGTTGAGATGTTTTCCGCCATCAATGCCGGGCGGCTCGATGCCGAAGACGCCGTTCAGGCGATGATGGCCCAGTACCGAAATCTCGCGCTGGAACATCACGACCGCTATCAGGCTTTCGTCGAGACGCTGCTCGGTCCAGGTTCGCGCCCGTTGCTGTTCCACTGTGCCAGTGGCAAGGACAGAACCGGCATCGCCGCAGCCATCGTACTGCTTGCGCTGGATGTCCCACGCGCGACCGTGCTTGAAGACTATGCCATCTCAAATTTCCAGCGTCGTCCAATCGATCTGTTCACCGCGGGTGCATCCGCACCAGCCGTCGAACAAGTCATGGCTGCCAACCCGCGCTATCTAGAGGCCGCTTTCAAGGCGATGGAAGAGGCGAGCGGGTCCATTCAGGCCTATCTCGCGGAGCTTGGTCTGGACTCCGAGGCGCGGCGCCATCTGCGCGCCCTGCTGGTGGCGTGAGTATCGGCGCAATGCGCCGGGCTTTGCTGGTTCTGGGATGTTGGCTCGTTTGGCCGGTCATGGCAGAAGAAGCCCCAGCGCCCTCCCGTTTTGACGTGGGCCGTGAGGCCTACGACCGAGGTGACTACGCGACTGCCGCAGAGGCCTTCGCCGCTGCCGCCTCTCTTGCTCCCGATGATGATGTCGCGGTTTACTGGCTAGGCAAGGCCTACGGCCGACAAGCAGAGCGCGCTGGCTGGTTCGAGGCGATGCGGCTTGCCCGCCTCACCCGGCAATCTCTCGAGCGCGCGGTGGCACTGAATCCGGAAAATCCTGAGGCCGTGCGGGATCTCGCCCGCTATTACGACGAAGCGCCCGGCTTTCTGGGCGGGGATGTCGCCCGCGCGGCTGAATTGCGTAGCCGCCTCAGCAAGCTCTCGCCAGCCCCTTAGGCCACGTGCTTTATCGACCTTCGCGCCTCGTGTACCGTGAGGCCCCCTCCGGTTGCAATGAGTCCCATGGATGCCATTCCACTGAATTTCAGGCCCGCACCCGCTGGCAATACCGAGCTGCCCGCCCGCGAACGTTTTGAACGCGGCATGCTGCAGCAGCGGTTGCGTCGTCAGATGGGCAAGGCCATCGCCGATTTCAACATGATCGAAGCGGGCGATCGGGTGATGGTCTGCCTGTCCGGCGGCAAGGATTCATACACGATGCTGGACCTGCTGATGGCCCTGCATCGCAAGGCACCGGTTCCGTTTGAGCTCATCCCGGTACATCTCGATCAGAAGCAGCCGGGTTATCCACCGGAGATCCTCCCTGCTTATCTGGAGACGCTTGGCCTCGAATATCACATTCTCGAGCAGGACACCTACAGTGTGGTGCAGCGCGTGGTGCCGGCAGGTAAGACCACCTGTGGGCTTTGCTCACGCCTGCGTCGCGGCATTCTCTACACCTTCGCCCGCGAGCACGGAATCACCAAAATCGCCCTCGGCCATCACCGCGACGACATCGTCGAGACATTGTTCCTCAACATGTTTTTTGGCTCACGCCTTAAAGCCATGCCCCCGAAACTGCGCTCCGATGATGGCGACAATATCGTGATTCGTCCGCTGGCCTACTCGCGCGAGGACGATATCGCCCGCTACGCCGAATCGCGGGGCTTCCCCATCATTCCTTGTAACCTGTGTGGGTCGCAGGAGAATCTGCAAAGAAAGCAGATCAAGCAGATGCTGGCCGGTTGGGAAAAGCAGACGCCGGGACGTGTCGAAAATATCTTTCGCAGCCTGCAGAACGTGACGCCCTCCCACCTCGCAGACCCCAATCTGTTCGATTTTGCGGGTCTGGGGACCACGGCGCTGGAGCGACCCAGTGCCGTGGACTGGCTGATGGACACGCCCCGCGAGCGGAGCCCTGACGCAGAATGACGGGCAGCGGGATGCTGCCCGAGGCTGGCTACATGTGGAAGAAGCAGAGCTTGTTGCCGTCTGGATCGCGGAAATAGCCCGCGTAGAAAGAGTCGCCGCGCGGACCGGCGGCGCCTTCGTCCTTCGCACCGAGGGCCAGTGCCTTCTGGTAGAGCGTGTCGACATTGGCGTTGCTGCCGGCAGCAAGTGCCACCATTACACCGTTCCCCACGCTGGCCTGACTGCCGTCGAAAGGCGCCGTGATCATGAGCATGGGACCATTCCCCACGGCCCATACGGTGTAGCGATCGGATTCCATGACGCGTTTCGCACCGAGCACCGCGAGCAGCGGGTCGTAGAAAGCATTGGCGCGGGCGAGATCGTTGGTGCCGAGGGTAACGTATCCGATCATGGGTTTTCTCCTTGAG